>CALVQM010000105.1 GCA_944358125.1 uncultured Bacilli bacterium | reverse complement strand
TACTTCATCCGCTGTTATGAGTCCGATTGGTGTTGCTCTATTATCACTACTACTTACTTTTAATGCTCCATTTCCTTTACTACTTCCTGGTGTTGTATATAAATCTTGTTTTACTCCTGAAGCATCTTCATAGGTACATTTAAAACTTGGGTTTTTACTTTTTACTAATCGATTATGTGCGGCATAATTTGTACTACTTGTTCCTGTTCCACTTCCACTATATGGTGTCCGATCTCCACAGAATCCCGCATTTCCATCTAGATACTCGGCTTCATTCGCTAAGTTACTTAAATACCAATTATCTAAAACGGTTTTAATACTACTATTTGTTGTTAATCCATGCACTTGGCCGCTTTGGTACATATACCCTACATACATGTTATCTCTATACGAACTATTAAATGCTTGACTGGTATTTATCATAGTACTATCTTCTGTTTGGTTCGTACTTGTTCCATTATAGATAAGTCTTATAGTACCATCTCCATTAATTCGTACTATTCTCCAATACAGTGGCTGTTCGCTACTGTTGGTTCCAAATTGGAACCAATTATCGGTTGGATTACCTGCAAAATAATATACTTCGCCAAAATCATCATATTGGCTTTCATTTGCTGACTTATAAATTGTTCCTGTTGTTGTATTTGTTACCGTTGATGAAAAACTTGTTCTTGTTAACACTGTTTGATAATGAGCCAAAATTACATCTTTTGCTCTAAGTCCAACAGTAACCTCATCAGTAGCACTTGCTTCATTTCCTGCTGCATCTACAACTCTTACTGTTATAGTATGAACACTATCTTTTTCTAATCCATTAAATGTATAAGTAGAATCTATGCTTTGTATTTCTTCATTATCATCTAACTGATAGTAATAATAATATATCCCTATATTATCCGTGGCATTTACTTCTATAGTTACACTTGTATCATCCAGGGAACTAGTATTTATACTATTTAAAACTGGTTTCTCACTATCTGGTATTAAATCAAAATAAGCAGTACATTTTGTTCCTTTATTTCCTAATCCATTAAAATTTAATAAACCATTTTCATATACTATTTCTATAGTTTCATCTTCTACATCATTTACTTCACATAAAGATTGTTCTGTATTTAGAGTATATCCTACATGAGGTACTTTATCACTTGATATAGTCTCTCCATTCTTATTTAAATATACTGCCAATAAATTTAAATCAGATGGTGAAAAATTTATCGTTCCTTGTATTAATGGCATACTCTGTGTTGTTCTATATTTTGCTCTTGTAAAATTAAGTATAATAGCACTAATTATTGCTACCACTACTACTGCTATTAAAATGTTTCTTTTTAGGTGGCTCCTTTTTAAAGTTTCGAATGTCATATAAAGTTCCCTCTTTCTTAACTGGCATCATAACACATTTAAAAAGTACTTTCATTACGTTCGACAAAACTTGTCAAAACTTCTTATTTCTTGTGTTATGAAGTACTACTTCATTTATTTAATGTAAATTTTAAGCTATGATATAGTTTCCTAGCTTATAGTTAAATTATATAGGTATAAAGCATAAAAGTCAAGAATTTTGTGAACATAAACTGCATTTATTTAGAAATAAATTAAATCATAATAAAATACCTACAAAAGAAGGTTGGATTATGAGATTAAAAGATATAAGAGAAGAAAACGAACTTAAACAATTTACTGTAGGAAAACTTTTAGGAGTATCACGTGGTACATACTCTTTATGGGAACTAGAAAAGGATCCCATCCCTATAAAAAGACTAAACGATTTTTGTAATATATGTAATTGTAGTATTGATTATGCTTTAGGTTTCACAAATATTAGAAATTATAAGCATTCCAGATATGATATAAATATAAATTTATCCAGTACTAGATTAAAAACATTAAGAAAAGAACGTAAACATACCCAAGATTATCTAGCTAAAAAGTTATCTATTAATCGTAGCTTAATTAGTAAATATGAAAGTGGTAATACTATTATTAGTACAACCTTTTTAATAGAATACGCAAAATTATATCATATATCTAGTGATTATTTATTAGGAAAAATAGATGAAAAGATAATAATTAAAGAACCAAATATATTAACTTCTAGCTATTAGTATAAACTACATGTTGCAAACTTCTGCAATATGTTTTTTTATATCCCAAACACACGTAACCAGGTATTAAATAAAACAAATTAAACTTTTCCTAGGCTCCTCCCTTCGTTTGACATATTTCGACATAAGAATATGTTATGATAATTCTAAATCTTAAAGCGAGAGGGGGTGAAAACTTGCCAACAAAAACATTCTATAATTTAACGGATGATATCTTATTTAAAAATATTTTCTCTCATAAAAAATTAGTAATTGATTTATTAAATTCGATCTTCTCTTATCTAAAACAAGATAAAAAAGTTATAGATGTTCGTATTTCCAAAGATAAATCTTTATATGGAGTAAATAGAGATGTAAAATTAAATTACGGTGATATTATTGCTTATTTAGATACTAATGAGATTGTTTCGATAGAGATGTTTACAGATTTTGGAAAAGAAGAATTTAACAAAAGTGTTACATATCTTTCGAAATTATATAGTAACCAATTAAAAAA
>CALVQM010000104.1 GCA_944358125.1 uncultured Bacilli bacterium | reverse complement strand
AGTTATTGGTAAGCGCCTGCTTTCTTTTTATGAGTAGTAATAACTACTTGAATTTATTCAGGGGGTTTTATGAAAGTGTGGAGGAGTGTATTTGAGTAATATGACTTTATTACTGATTATAATAATCTTGATTATCTGTAAAGATATCAATGAGAAAAGACGCTGAAAGTAGCGCCTGAAAACATTTTTGCAGGTGTATCACCACTGGATAACACTTACGTATTTAATATAACATATTTTTAATAGATTGGCAAGCAATAATAATTCTAATTATTTGCTTTTTCTTTAATATTTTTTAATGTACAAAATACTTCCAAATTAAGTAATACTTCATCAATGTTTTTTACGACATCACTAATTAAAATTTCCTCTTTCATGTAATCACCGTAAACATATTAACATATATTTAAATTTAATTCATGCTTTTCGACAAAACTTGTCAAAAGTTATCAAAAAAGAGGCTTTAAGCCCCCCTTTAGATATTACTCTTCGAAATCGTTAATACTTATAATATTAGATTGAGATCAAAGATAAAAATATGTACATAAGTAATACCTGTAGTACATATTTTTATTTTATTCACTTACTTGGGTTTTATAAAACCTCTTTTTACCAATTATCCTAATAAATATTTATACATGTTATATTTAATTATGTTGCTACTTAAAGTAAAATAATTAGAAACTAATGTGTTCATTTCTTTGATGTATTCATTTTCATTTTCTAGTGTTACACCATCTTTTAAAGTAAACTTACCACTGTTATAAGTACCATAGTCGCTTACCCAGCTACGATTGGAAAATATGGCTAAACCTGGGGTATCACTTAAAATATCTTTACCAACAATTAGTCTAGAATCGTATTCAATACCAAATAAATTTAAGAGAGTTGGTAAAACATCAATCTCGCTTCCGACTTTATCTATTTGGGTTGTTTCTATTTCGCTATTCCAAAGAATAAAATTGCTTCTATTTACTTCTACTATGTCATCACGCTTGTAATCACTTAATTCATTTACTTCATCAATTGTTAAAGTATATGGATAGTGATCTCCTACTAAAGCAATTACGGTGTCTTCAAGTATTCCTTCTTCTTCTAATCCTTCAATTAAAGCTTCTAGAGCTCTATCTAGTTCTATTTGCGTTGCTAAATAAGCTTTAACATTATTAGAATATGGTAAGTCTTTAACATAATCAATGTTTTTTAGAGCAATGGAATTACCAGTGGAATTATAAGCATATGGGGCATGACCTGATACAGTTACATAATAGGTAACAAATGGAGTATTATCTTTATATAGTGGTAGCGTAGCATTAATCATATCAACATCACTGGGAAGCCATGAGCAACTAATTAAGTCTTCCATACCATTACCACAGCCCATATAAGAAGTAAAACCTAAAGTTTCCATAGTTTTTTGCCTACTATAATAAGTGTATGTCCAATTATGATAACCATTAGCCGTATAGCCTAGGGAAGTAAAGGCATTACCTAGAGCATAAGATATTGTTGGTTTTAACTTTTTCCAATTCGATAATGTTTCTTGGGTAGGAATAAGACCGGTTGTTGCTTGAAATTCTCCTCCGGTTGTACTTAAGAAGACAGGAGAATAAAAGTTATTAAAGACAAATCCTTCATGAGTTAGTTTATATAAAGTTGGTGTTAATTCGGGATCGACCGCTATCATATTGAAGCCTTCAGCTAGTAAAAAGATTAAGTTTTTTCCTTTAAACATGCCCGTATATTCATTTTTATTAGTAGCTTCACTATTTTTAAAGTATTCAAGCATATCTTTAATTGTTTCATTGGTTTCGTTTGCTAATAAAGTATCAAAGTCAATTTCTATTTCATTATAAGTAACTTCTTCTTCTACAGGGGGAGTTTCTTCTTCTACTTGGGGAAGTTCTTCTTTAATATTTAATTTCTCATCAAAACCAAATAATACTCTTTTGATATCTAATCTTGTATAAGTAAGTAAACCAAAGGTTTCAACAGTTTTGATTTCACTATTAATATTATAATATAAATTATATGGAGAATATGTTGCATTTTTATTTATAAATAAACAAAACAAAGAAGTTATGTAGATTATTAAGGCTAGTATAAAACTTAAAATAAGCCATTTTAAATTAGCACGTTCAAAGTTTAGTTTTTTATTTAGGATTATTAAAAGAATTAGAGGAATAAAATATAATATTACCACCCAAATATTTTTTAATACTATATCAACAATGATATTGGTAAAGTCTAGAGCATTACTGGCTAATCCTAAAGTATTAAAAGAGAATATATTACTAAAAAGACGATGGAAGAAAAATTCAAAGCCATAATAAAATATTAAAAGAATAGTTAAAATATAAGTTGTTATCTTGTTTCCTTTGTTTTTAAAAATATTTGTTAATAAGAATAAGATTAAAATAAAAGGTATACTAAAAAGAATGGTTAAGAAAATACCACTAGAACTTTTGGTTATAAATATTTTAGTTAAAGCTTCTAGATAAATTACTAGGAAACTTAAGTATAATATGATATTTAATTTTTTTAACATGCTCCTCACCTACTTCATTATTATAGCAGAATTTTACTTTTTTGAACAGGATAAAAGCATGAAAATAAATTAGAATGGTAATTTTCCTAAGAAAATAAAAGGGAAATTACTATTTTTTATT
>CALVQM010000103.1 GCA_944358125.1 uncultured Bacilli bacterium | reverse complement strand
TTCACTAAATTTAAGTGTAACATTTTCACTGAAAATTAATACATAATTTTTGTAACATTTTTACTGAAAATTCAGATATCAGAACTTGAAGAAGTATAAATAATTTGACATCTTATATAAAATCTGTTAGAATAGTCACTAAACTAATTGTTAATTTATACTTTTTCATGTATAATATAATTAAAATAAGGAGGTAATCATTATGGAGAAAAGAAAAGTTGTTTTTCCAAAAGGTTTTTTCACGAAAAAAAGACCAGAAGCAAACTTGAAAGATGCTTTAAAGGATGTTATCCCTGTAGAATGGGTGCCAAAAACGTCTACACCAAATGATAAAAAGAAACCTTCAAATAATATGAGTATTATAGCAGATATTAAATAGATATTTGCTTTTTCTTTTAGATGGATATAAAAAGAAATAAATAATAAAAAAGTTGGCAAACAACGCAAAATAAATTATAATAAATTCCACTAAATTGATTTACACAAATTTATTTGCGTGTTATAATTATTAGTGACAGGAGTTGGTAGTCCTAGCCTAGCTTCGGCGACCTAGCAATAGGTAAAACACAAAATAGAAGGCTTTCTGCCTAATACAAGTTTAGGCTTCTACCATGGAACTTATCTTTTTGGGTAAGTTCTTTTTTTTACTTAAAAAAGCCCATAAATACAGGCTTTATAGACTAATTGGCTGCCCTAGTAGGATTCGAACCTACGAAATTACGGGGTCAGAGCCCGCTGCCTTACCGCTTGGCCATAGGGCAATGAAGTATTATATAAGCATTACTTTAGGCTTATATAATTTATCATCTTTTTGATAAATAGCTACTTCTTTTTGATTATAAGTAAGTAAAATATTTGCTTCTTCTATTGGTAATTCTATTTTATTTCCATTACTTACTTTTTTATATTCTAAATCATTTAATTTATATTCTTTTATATCTAAAGCATCTTTAATATGAAGAATTTTAAAGTTATTATTTTTAATATCTTCTAGGGAATTAGCCTCTTCTATTTTAAAGTTTCCTTGTTTTATTCTTGTTAAATTATTCATTGTACCAAGAACATGTAACTCTTTGGTTATATCTCTAATTAGACTTCTAATATAGGTGCCTTTTTCTACTTTACAACGAAAAGTAATAATATCTTGATAAAAAGATAATAATTCTAACTCATAAATATGAACTTTTTTAAGAGGTAGAGTTACTTCTTCCCCTTTTCTTGCGTATTCATATAGTTTTTTACCATTTACTTTAATGGCACTATATTTAGGTACTTCCATTACATATTCGCCAATAAATTTAGAAAATACTTTTAAAATATCTTGTTTGGTAGTTAAATTATTATTACTAGCAATTACATTACCAGTAATATCTAGAGTATCGGTAGTTAGGCCAAGCTTTATTTCGGCGATATACTCTTTATTTTCCATAGTAAGCATATCTACTAATTTCGTATATTTGCCAACACATAATAATAATACGCCAGTTGCTAGAGGGTCTAGAGTTCCCGTGTGCCCTACTTTCTTTTCCTTTAATACTTTAGATACAATATTTACGACATCTCTGGAAGTATACCCAATTGGTTTATCAACAACAATTAATCCAGACATAATTCCTTTGTTTTCTCAAAATTAAAAGCATTAAAAAGTTCTTGATAAATTGGTTCAAAGTCTTTTCCTTCGTTATAATAGACAGCCTTTTCTAGTATTATTTTCTTTAATAAATGACTAATTAAAGGTTGTAATAATTCTTTGTTTTTAAGGTAACCAATATCCTCAATAATTGTTTTATTATGGACATTGGTTATGGCAACAAAGCCTAGGAAAGAATTTTCATAATATAATTTATGAATATAATAATTATTTAAAAGAGTTAGATCTTTTTGAGGATATTTTTTTTGGATTAAAGAAGCTTCTTTATAAGTAATATTGCTAGTTCTAATTTCTAATTTTTTCATTTTAATCATGTTCCTTTATTTCTTTAATAATATTTTCAATATTGGCGGCATAATCAATGGATTCATCATAGACAAATTCAAGTATAGGTGTATGACGTAAATCTAATCTTTCCGCTAATTCGGTTCTAATAAAAGGACTTGCTTCATTTACTTCTTTTACTAATACTTTTCGTTCTAGATTACTTAAAGATGTAAAGTAAACTTTAGCATAACTTAAATCTTTAGATACTTTACATCCAGTAATAGTAATAGACTTTAAGATTTCATCTTTAGCTTCTTCAAAAATTATTTCGCTTATTACTCTAGCAATATCACTAGATATTTTAGCTATTTTATGACTAGGCATGACGTACCTCCACCATTTCAAAGCATTCTAATATATCTCCTACTTTAATATCACTAAAATTATCTAGAGTAATACCACATTCATAGCCTTTCTTCACTTCTTTAACACTATCTTTTTCTCTTTGAATAGAATTTATTTTACCATTATATACAACTATACCATCACGAATTAATCTAACATTAGCATTGTTTTTTATTACTCCATCTGTAACATAAGAACCGGCAATATTACCAACTTTGGAAAATTTAAATATTTTCCTGATTTCCGCGGTACCTAAAATATGTTCTTCAAACTCTGGATCTAACATGCCTTTCATAGCAAGTTCTATTTCTTCAATGCATTTATAAATAATTGTATAAAGACGAATATCTACATTGTATTCTTTGGCTATTTCTTTAGTTATATTAGATGG
>CALVQM010000102.1 GCA_944358125.1 uncultured Bacilli bacterium | reverse complement strand
AAGCTTTTATGAATTAGAAGCATTTAAACAGGAATATAAAGTTAGTTATGCGGCTATAGTTTATCGTCTTAAAGATTTAAATATTATTAATGAATATTTATATAAAAAGTTAAATATTGAAATACGTAAAAAAATTGGAAATACCGATCCCCATCCAATTGATCCAGAGGTATCCTATCAATTTAAAAGACTTGTCCATCAATTAGAAGCTAGAAAAATTATTAGTATTCAAAAGGCTAGTGAGTATTTAGATGAATATAACATCAAAGATAATTATTACGGATACTAATATTATTACTGATTTATATAATGCTGGGGTTTTGGATAAGTTTGTTGTGTTAGATAATGTTTATATTAGTGATATGGTATAGCGGGATGAAATTAACGATAGAACTGGTGATGTATCATTAATAAGTAAGATGAAAACAGTTGAAGCAAGTGCTTTAGAATTATTAGAAATGCAGCGTTTGTCTTATTTGGAGAGACGATTATCTTATTATGATTTGATTAATTTTATTATAGCTAGAGATCATGAATATATTTTGGCTACGGGAGATAATTTACTTAAAAAGTATGCGGAAGATCATGGTGTAGAAGTTATTAGAACTTTGAAAATTATTGAGTTAATGGTTCGCTCTCAAGTTATTTCTTGCGAGGAAGGTATTCGTGCTTGTCAATTATTGCTTGATGCTCCTTCTACAAGAATACCTAGACAAAAAATAATACAAGTGTTAGAGGAATTTCAAAAAGAAGTAGTTGTAGAATAAAAAATAGTGTTGATAAGTTGTTTGTTATCAACACTATTTTTGGATTAGTAAAGACGGGGTATTAGCCATTTCTTCAGGAAGAGCGATATCCATGTATTCTAAAATGGTTGGAGCAACATTTACAAGTGAACCTGATTTTTTAAGACTTACATTTGTATCAGTAATGATGAAAGGTACTTTACTGGTGGTGTGAGTCGTAACGGGATTACCAAATTCATCAAGCATAATATCAGCGTTTCCGTGATCTGCTAAAATGATCATGGTATAGAAATTATCTTTTGCTACTTCGTATAATCGTTCTAAACAGACATCTACCGTTGTAACAGCTTTTATTGTAGCCTCTAGATTTCCAGTGTGTCCTACCATATCGGGATTAGCTAGGTTCATGAAAATGAAATCAGTGTCTTTTTCCATAGCATGTATTGCTTTTTTGGTTACTTCAATGGCACTCATTTCCGGTTTTAAATCATAAGTTTCTACTTTAGGAGATGGTATTAGTATTTTTTCACATTTCTCTATTTTGCCATTATACATACCATCAAAGAAATAAGTTACATGGGCATATTTTTCTGTTTCTGCTATACGAGCTTGAGTTAGGCCTAATGAAGATAAATATATTCCTAATGGATTTGTTACATGTATATCTTCTAGAAAATTTAAGGTTTTAATATCTTTATCTAATGGGAAAAAGCTATAGACTTTTAAATCTTGATAAGTATATATTGGGAATTCTTCAAAGTTATGATCTGTAAATGTGCGGATTATTTGCTTTCCTCTATCGCTTCTAAAATTCATCCAAAGTATAATATCTCCATCTTTAATGGTTTCATTAGGATTAATTATTAGAGGATATAAGAATTCGTCTGTTTGATTTTTTTTATATAGGCCTAAAATACCATCAGTAGCACTTTTTGCTTTAATACCAATACCTTTGGTTAAAAGATCATAATAAATTTTAGTTCTATCATAATTAGTGTCTCTATCCATAGCATAATATCTACCACAGATGCTAGCAATATCGGTAATAGGATCATCTTTTATAGTTTCTTCTAAATCTTTAATGAAATTTATGGCAGCATTTACTTTAGTATCTCGACCATCAGTTATTAAGTGAAAGTTAACTTTTTTGGCATTATTTTCTTTTAATATTTGATAAATACTTAAAAAATGCTCTAGGTTGGAATGTACTTTTCCATCACTATATAGTCCTATTATATGAACGGTTTTTTCTTGGGCATCTTTTAAGAATTCGGCAAATAATAAATTATCTTTATTAATGTTTTTTAGAAATTCGGTTATTCTAGGACCATGTTGCATAATACGTCTTCCAGCACCAATGGTCATGTGCCCTATTTCACTGTTACCAAACTCTCCTTCATTTAGTCCAACATATTCTTCAGATGCAAAAAGAGTCGTATGAGGAAATGTTTCCCATAAACGATCAAAATTTTTTGTATCAGCCATTTTTATAGCATTTCCATATTCTTCTTCACGGTATCCAAAACCATCTAAAACTACAGTTAAAATCTTTCGCATTGTTTTCACCTTTTTCTTTTTAATAATAACATAATTTTAGTAAAAATACAAATGTCATGAAAAAAAGGACAAATGTCCCCTTTTATACTCGTAACAATTTTTTGTCATAGCGTAAACGGTCAGCAATAGTAGCAATGAATTCTGAATTTGTTGGTTTTGCTTTATCAAATGCTACACTGTTACCGAATATTTCTTCCATTAAATCGTAGTCACCTCTAGACCAGCTTACTTCTATAGCGTGTCTAATGGCTCTTTCAACACGTGAGGCGGTTGTAGAGAATTTTAGAGCTACTTCTGGATATATTTCTTTGGTTATTCCACCATAACTATCACTGTTTTTGTAGAATAAGAATACACTTTCTCTAATGTAACTGTAACCTTTAATGTGAGATGGTATTCCAAGTTGGTGTAGTATTTTACTAATTGCTACATGTAGTTCTCTTTC
>CALVQM010000101.1 GCA_944358125.1 uncultured Bacilli bacterium | reverse complement strand
ATTTTTAAAAACATATAATCACTACCTTTATATAATTCTATTATATCACAGGTGCATTATGGTGCACAACATAAAAACGAATAAAACTTGACAAAAGAAAACCTAGATAACATCTAAGCAAAGTTACATTTCATAAAGAGATCAACTGTCAAACTTCGGTAGGTGGTTTTCTTTATATTAAAATTATAAATAATAATGCTAGTAAAAGGAAGATAATTATTGCTAAAGATAAAAAATCTTTATTATGTATATTGTTGCTTTCCTTCATTTAAAAGTTGTTATATGTATATTTAGAATAGATTTGTGTATATAATTGAGTGATAAAATGATTGCAATTCAGTCATATTTATATTATAATGTATATAGATGAAGGAAACTTCATAAAATAAAAAAGGAACATTCAATATTCGCATGTTGAGTGTAGCCATAAAAATGTGTGCCACCTAATTCAAGATGTTTGAGTTAGGTGGATTTCTATTATATTAAAACTATAAATAGCAATAATATCAAAAGAAAAATAATAATCATTAATGAAAAAACTAAAAAGTCTTTCTTACTCATATTATCGCCTCCCCTCGTAAAGGTTTGGCTCCACCCAACTATTAAATGTTCCTGATAATATTATACTAAACTTTAGTATGATAATCAATAAAGTTGTATAATTAATTATTAAAAAATGATGGCTTATTCGTCATCATTTTCTGTTGGTATTAAATTGCTGTAATACTTTGTTTTACCATCTAAAACGTCTTGATAAAATTTTTGCTTCCAATGAATATAATTGATACTATCTTGGATTTCATTGATTTTATTTTGCAATTCTTTTAGTTTTAGATCTAGTACTTTTTGTCTTTCGGGAATTGATGATTCTCCTTGCATGCAAAGTGCTAAATATTGTATATTATTCGGCACAAGGTCATACAGAATCAGTAGCAGAACAAATTGCTGAAAATTTAGGTGCTGATTTATTTGAAATTGTTGCGACAGATGAATATACGAGTGATGATTTAAATTGGACAGATAGTGATTCACGAGTATCTAGAGAACACGATGATGAGGCATTACGTGATGTAGAACTTGTTAGTACAACGGTAGATAATTGGGAAGATTATGGTACAATACTTATTGGTTATCCAATTTGGTGGGGTATTGCAGCTTGGCCTGTTAATACTTTTGTAGAAGCTAATGATTTTAGTGGTAAAACCGTTATTCCATTTTGTACATCTTCTTCTTCTGGTTTAGGACAAAGTGGAGAAATACTTGCAGAGCTTGCTGGTACTGGTAATTGGCAAGATGGACATCGTTTTAGCTCTAATCCAAGTGAAGCTGATATTAAATCTTGGACAGATAGCTTAAGAAATTAAGATTTATATGAAGAGGTCAAAATAAGACTTCTTTTTTTGATATTTTGCTTTTTTCCTAGAATTTGGGTATGCTTGAGATATTTGGTGAATTTTTATTTGCATTATAGATTTTATTTTGGTTATTTGCTATAATTTAAGCGTTGGAGGGCAAAATATTATGGATGTACAATATGAGGGTGAGAAAAATAGGGAGTTTTTTAATAGAAAGATAGAAGAGTATGATGCTACGCATGCAACTTTTATGAAGACAAAAAATGAGCTATGTAGTTATTTGCCACAAGATGTTACTAAAATTTTAGATTTGGGTGTTGGGACAGGATTAGAATTAATTGAAATATTTAAAAAGTATCCTGATGTAGATGTAACAGTCATAGATATATCTGAAAAAATGTTAGAAAAATTAAAACAAAGAGACTTTAGTGATCGTATACATATTATTCAGGGTAATTTTTTTTATCTTGATTTTGGGGATGATTATGATGCCGTTATATCTACTTCAGCTTTACATCATTTCTTATTAAAAGATAAGTTAGTGCTTTATAAAAAGATTTATCAAGCACTTAAGATTGGTGGAGTATTTTTGAATGCTGATAAAATTGTTAATACTGATTTAGAAGAGGAGGAAGCTATAGAGTATTATAATCTTTATGCTCATGAAAAACCGCATATAGATAGACCTCTTTCTATTCATCATGAAGAAGAAATACTGAAAGAAGCTGGATTTCAAAATATAAATGTATTTTTAGTAGACAAAGAGAATTATCGGTTAATTAGGGCATATAAATAATATGGATTTATGCTTATTGGATATAAAAAAATCAATTCTTTTTAGAATTGACGTTTATTGAAATAGCTGCTATTTTAATTTTGTACTCTCATTCTTTAAATAAAAATTACAAGTAGTATAATTTCTATCTAATGGTTCTTCTGGATGAATAGGTTGTTTATATATTTTACTAAGTCCTTCAAAATCAAATGGAATACTTTCTATATTAGAGATATCTTCTTTTCCAATAATCGAATATGCTGGAACATATCCTCCATTAAGAGTAACAGGATTTGTTGAGTCATATAAAACTAAAGTACCATCTTTCATTTGAAAAATGTTAAATGCATGTTCTTCTTCTTTTCCTTCAGAACTTAACTTACCAAATATTAAATAACTCTTGATTCCACAAAACTCTGCTAAGTTTTGGACTGCAGCACTCCTTTCGGAACATAAAGCAGAGTTATTTTTATAGAAATCTGCTATTGATATTTGAGAATCTTCCCTATCTTGCAAGTAAACATTTACTCTAATATCTTGATTTCCTTTAAAGCCAAATGCTTCAGTCATAAAATCTTGCAATTCATGAAAAAATTGTAAAGGATTATTTAAATTTTTACCTTTAATAGACTTTACAAATTCTATATAAAGTGTTGCATCATTCATATAAAAAGGATCAACCATATAAGAGGTAACGATAGGGCTATCTGAATTAATATATCCTTCTGAAATTGTCCCTATCAAACGACCATTATTATTTTTGTCTATAGTTCTCTTTTTAGAATTATTTTCTAATTCTTCTAATCTAGACATTACAAATTCTTTAATTTGTTCTTCATTTTCTAAAGAATTAACATAAGCTATAATATCTCTAAAAGAGTTTAAATTTT
>CALVQM010000100.1 GCA_944358125.1 uncultured Bacilli bacterium | reverse complement strand
AATGTACCCTCGCAATATTGTACTAAATATAGCTGAGGCAAAAATAGATGCAGAAAAGAAAGCTGAAGCTATAAAAAGTGGAAGTGATGCAAATGAATGATAATCCTAATAAAAATTATTATGGAAATCTTTTTAAAGATTATCCAGATGTTGTAAAAGTAAAAGAATTAAAAGAAATGTTACCTAGAATGGGAAAAAATAAAATATATGATTTATTAAAAGATAAAAAAATATATTCAAAAAAAATTGGTAGAGATTATTATATACCAAAAGTCAGTATTATCAAGTATTTAATGGAAAAATAAAAAATAATTCTTGAGCATTGTTAGGCGAGTAGGGATGTGTTATAATTATTAAATAGTAATTAGACAAATCCTGCTTGCTTTTTTGGAAAGGAGAAAAATGTTAAGTGAAGCAAGTAAAGAAAAATTATTAAAAAGGATTAAAAATGCTATAAAAGATAATCATATTTGGAAAGACATAACATATTGTGTTCATGATAAAGATGGTGTCTATCAATGTATAATAAGATACTATATTAATGACAAATGGAAACATTTTTGGGCCACAACAGGAATTAGTGCAGAAAGAGGAAATCAAAGAAATGCTAATAAAGTAGCAAAAGAAATTGTAGAATTGTTCCAAAGCGAAATAGATAAGAATAATGAGGGAAAAGAAAACCCAAACCTTAGTATTATTGACTTTCGTAATATGGTGCAATTAAATACTACTAATTTTGACCCAAATGTAACAACAAAAGCAGACTGGAACTTTTATGACTATATGGAATACTGGTTAAATAATATAATTAAACATACAGTCCAAAAAAATACATTTGTAGGTTATAAAAGAAATGTTGAAGTATATACGAAAGAATACTTCACAATGAAAGAACATAAGAAAACAGTAAAAGAAATAACTGTAGATGATTTAGATGAGTTCTTTAATTTTTTAAGAACAGAAAAAAACTTAAAAGATTCATCTGTTGACCACTATAAAGATAATATAAGTAGTGCTTTTAAATCATTACTAAGGAAGAAATTGATAAGATATAATCCAATAGAATTAACTGACCCTCTTAAAGAAGAAACAGTAGAAGTTTCTGTTTATAATAGTTCGGAAATATTAGATTTATTTGATGTTTTAGAGGATGATCCAATTTATTTACCTTCTAAATTTGCTAGTTATTATGGACTAAGAAGGAGTGAGATACTTGGTATTAGAATCGAAGTATTAGATTTAGAAAAAGATTACTTTACTATTAATCATGTTGCATTACAAGATGATAGTAAAGATGCTGAAGAAAGAGTTTACTTTCTCGACAAAACTAAATCTAAAAAAGGAACTAGAACTTTACCAATATTTCCAGAAATAAAAAAAGACATTTTAAATAAAATAGAAAGAATTGAAAAATGCAAAGAATTCTATGGGAACACTTATAATCATAAATATGACGGATATTTATTCGTACATGATAATGGGGACTTTATATTACCTAATTATTTTACAAAAAGATTTGGAAAAATTATTAGAAGAAATAAGATGAAAAAAGTAACCCCACATGGTTTAAGACACTCAAATGCGACACTACTACATATGGAAGGTGTAGATATTAGAGATTTACAAGACTGGTTAGGACATCAAAGTATTGCATCAACTAATAGATACACAAGAAGTGATTATCAAAGACAGTTAGAAACAGGAAAAGCCATTGAAAGAATTTTTGGTAAGGAAAGAGTTGGCCAAATTGTATAGAAATAAAAAAATATTTATGCAAAAACATAAATATTTCTTAAATATCTGTTAGAGATTAAAAATCTCTTGAAAATGGTGAGCCAAGAGGGATTCGAACCCCCGACCCATGCCTTAGAAGGGCATTGCTCTATCCAGCTGAGCTATTGACCCATGTTGTTTTTGGGATTTTTATCTATACAGATATAATATGCAATTTGTTAGAGGTTTTGTTAGAGAAATCCTCTATAAACTCTAAAATTCTACAATGCCAATAGTTCTGAGAATGTGGCACAAATCTTAGAAGGCCTGTGCTCTATCCACCTGAGCTACTGACCCAAATATTTAAAAAAATTTCTTGTGTTTGTTCATATATATACCTCAAATATCTATAAGGTATAAGTCAAACACAACAAATATAATAACATTTTTTAAATAAAAAGTCAATAAAAATGTGGAAAAAAATCAAAAAGTAATGTACAATTAAGGTATCTTTATGATATCATTCTATTGTACCATAAAAAACATGCATAATATGTAGCAAATAAAATAATAATAAATATAGAAATAAGAGGAGCAATGTATGGAAAATAGTAAAAAGATGAGTATTCATCAATTATTTTGGTACTTCTTAATTTTTAGTATAGTTGGATTAATAATAGAAACAATTTATTGCTATATTACTTCTGGGGTAATTGAAAGCAGAAAAGGACTCCTATGGGGACCATTTTGCCCAGTATATGGTGTTTGTGGAGCTTTTTTAATTTTTATTTTATATAAGTTAAATTGTAATACTATTCCGCAATTATTTATAGCAGGATTTATTTTTGGCTCGATAGGCGAATACATACTAAGCTATGCACTAGAGTCAGTTTATGGTATGCGCTTTTGGGATTATAATTATTTATCATTTAATTTAAATGGAAGAATCAGCTTAATTTTTTCATTTTATTGGGGTGTACTATCAGTTGTTTTAGTAAGATGGGTGAAACCAGTAATTGATAGGCTAATTAATAAAATAAAACCTCATTTAAGAAATATTATAGAACTTGGAATATTTATATTTTTATGCATCGACTGTATTGCAACAATTTGGGCAATACAAACATATCAAAACAGAGTAGTCTTTAATAAAACATATGAATCAAAAACAGAGAGTATTTTTTCAAGTATTAGAGCTAATATCGAAAACAATTACTTTACCAATGAGAAAATATCACGCACGTTTCCTAATTTAAGAATAAAAAACGAAAAAGGTGAAGAAGTGTGGGTTTCTACACTTTTAGGCATAGATGAACAAGAAAATACAGAACTAGAAGAATAACTTTGTACAAAAAATAATTAGGCATTTTGCATAAAATTTTACTAAAGCAAT
>CALVQM010000099.1 GCA_944358125.1 uncultured Bacilli bacterium | reverse complement strand
AGTCCTAAATTAGTTAATTGGATGACTAAGAATAAATTAAAACCGAATGAATACTATTTAATTGTTGGACGTTTTGTTCCAGAAAACAACTTTCAAACTATGATTCGTGAATTTATGAATAGTCATAGCAGCAAAGATTTAGTTATTATTACAACAAAAAATGAAAAGTTTTTGAATGATCTTAATGATAAATTGAGATTTAAAAACGATAAACGAATAAAGTTTGTAGGAACTGTTTATGATCAAGAACTTCTAAAAAAGATCCGTGAAGATGCATATGGGTATCTTCATGGACATTCTGTTGGAGGAACTAACCCAAGTCTTTTAGAGGCTTTGAGTTCAACTAGGATAAATTTATTATTAAATGTTGGGTTTAATAAAGAAGTAGGCAAAGATTCTGCGCTTTATTGGAATACAGAAAGAGGGAATCTATCTAAATTGATAGATCAAGTAGATAAAATGAGCCCTGATAAAATTAGATATTATGATAAAGCTAGTACACAAAGAATTAAGAGTGCCTATAGTTGGCAGCATATAGCCGATGAGTACGAGAAAGTATGGGGTTAACCGATGGAAGATCAATTATTTGCTGTAGTAGTAATTTACAATACAAGCATTACGGATTCAGTTACATGTAATAATATATTGAAAATTAGGAATCATAAGATTAATACAATTATTGTTGATAATAGTACTGAAGAAAATTCAAATAAACTATTATGTGCAAAAAATGGATTTGTTTATTTACCTATGCATGGAAATGCTGGTTTGTCAAAAGCGTATAATAGAGTTTTAGATTATCTTTCCGGGGAAAAAGGTATTGTTATATGGTTTGATGATGATACAAATGTTACACAGGACTACTTTGATAAATTGGTAGAAGCAGCTCAAACACATCCAGAAAAGGAAATTTTTGTTCCGGTAATTATGGGGCAAGATGGTAAATTTTGGTCTCCAAATAAGTTTAGATTCTTTAGAAATAAGCAAATAAAGAATCCAAGTGAAACTATAAGTGATAATGACTTTAATGCTATTAATAGTTGTACAGCTTCAAGACTGACAGTCTTTTCTAATTATCGATATGATGAAAGGCTTTTCCTTGATCAGGTTGATCATAGTTTTTGTCGTGATCAGAGGAAACTCCATAGACATTTTTATAAGTTAAACTGTGTTATTCACCATAATTTCTCTACAAAAAATAAGATGGCCAATATTGATGCTGTAAAAAAGCGATATAGAATAATGATTCCGGATTTTTTAAATTATTGTTCTATTGGTAAAAAAGATATAGCATTAGGCTATATAAAGGTAATAGGTTGGGGAATTAGAGAAAGTATTAAATACAAAAAAATGAGTTTTTTACCATGGTGTATATCTCAAGCTTATTTATGGAAATCAAATCAATAAGGATGGTACATGTATGTGTTCAGTAGCGTTATCTGTTGTAACGTATAATGCTAATATTAGATTGTTAGCGGAAACACTTGATTTATGCAAGTCTCTAGGATTCACTGTATATCTTTTTGATAATGGTTCTAAAAATTATTCTCAATTAATTCGGACGACTAAAAGTTATTCGAATGTGATAATACTAACTACGAAAAAAAATATGGGAATTGCATATGCTTTAAATGAAATTTTTAAATTGGGTATTAAAAAATATGATTGGATAATAACGCTAGATCAGGATAGTAAAATAACAAAAGATTTTTTATGTGATTATTTAAAATATTTAAAAAAATTTAATAAGCAAACAGACGTAGCTCTTCTTTGTCCAAGAATAGTAGATAGAAGTGTTAATAAGGTTATTTTTGGAAGTAGTCTTGAATTTGAAAAAATAAATGATGCAGAAAATGTTATTACATCTGGTTCGTGTATAAAAGCCTCATGCTGGGAAAAAATTGGTGGCTTTTATAATGACTTATTTATTGATTTTGTAGATACTGATTTTCAAGAACGATTACTATTAAGTAATTATAAAATAATTAGATGTAATAAAATTGTACTAAGCCATAAAATAGGGAATGCTTGGGATTTTAGAATTGGACCGTTTGTTATACGGTGTAGTAATCATAGCAGCTTTAGAAGATACTTTATGGTTAGGAACCGCTTATATTTTTATAAAAAATATCGAAGTACTTTGGAATTCTATAAGGCATGGATTAGATTGGCTTTTGGAACGCTAAAAATATGCCTTTTTGAAAAAGAAAAGATTGCTAAAACCAAAGCCTTTTTTAAAGGCTGGAAAGACTATAGGAATTTATAATAAGAGATCATGCCGTTACTTTATATATACAGTTTTTTAATAATAATATCCTTTACTTTTAAAAAATCAAAAATCGTTACAATTACAGATTTTATGGTAATGTGGATAATGATGGGATGGAGTTATGGGAATGCTGACTATCCAGTATACTTTGCACGCTACTGGCATCCTGAACAATATGGAACATTGGAGCCGCTATATTCTTTATTGCAGAATATGGCTAAAACTTATTCATTATCTTATTCTACCTTTCTAATAGTTATGAGTGGAATCGCATTATTATTAAGATTTATAAGTATTTATATTTTAACTGATAGATTGAATGAAGTTTTAGGCTTCTGGATGATCTTTCCATTCATAGCTGATATAAATCAAATAAGGGAGTTCTATGCAACTTCATTAGCTTTCCTGGGAATTGCTATTTTCTTAAGACTAAAAAATGAGAATGTCGGATTAATTATTGCAATGATATTATGTTTTGCGGCGGGCATGATACATATTTCAGCCTTAATGTATTTTATATTACTGATTCCATACTTATGGAAAAATAACCGAATAAAACTAATAAATGAAGAAATTATTAGTGGGAAAAAATCAATAGTATTTGTAATTTTTGTCTGTTTATTGGCATTATCAGGGGTACTTAACAGTATTGGAGGAAAGTTAATTGGAGCAAAGTGGAGTCAAACAGCTGAAGCTGCTTCAATTGCATATGATTCAAAAACTTTCTATTTTTTTGAAATGATTTTATTCTTTTTCTTAGGAAATTATATTTTAAGAATACTAGTGAATAATAAGGAAGAGTTTACATTAACGCAAAATAAAATAATTAGATGGACTTATATTGAAAATTATCTATTATTGATAGCTTTAGCATTTGCGGTAATAACACCTGATATTTATCGTGTACAGCAAGAATTTATTATA
>CALVQM010000098.1 GCA_944358125.1 uncultured Bacilli bacterium | reverse complement strand
TATTATAATTTGGCTGTTTCTTGTCGGACTACCACCAATCAGATATTTAATCGGGGAGTAATAACATTATGTCTTACCGAAATGTTAGAAAACATGGGCTTTAGTGTTGGATTATATATTTTTACAATGGCGGAATGTGAGGGTCAAATTCATTTTGCAAAATTTAACTTAAAACGAGCTGGTGAAAGATTAAATGTTCAAAAATTATTTTTCCCACTTTGCCATCCTTCTTTTTTAAGAAGATTAGTTTTTAGATTATATGAGGAAACTCCAGATATAAAATATGGTTGGACTCATGGTTATGGGTTCCCTTGTGATGATTATACCATTCGGCAAATAATGGATTTAAAAGAAAATAATATTGTAATATGTAAGCCAGAGGAGATGGGGGTCCGGGGTTATAATATTGTAGATGATGCGAATGCTATGGTGGATTATATAAATAAGTTTACTAGTGAAGATATTAAATTAGAGCATTTGGAAAGAGAAAGAAGATTGTAAGATGGAGACGGTTTATTCATCTTCTTTTTTTGCTAAAATTTTGCTTTGCAAAAAATTTTAACAATGGTATAATGGTTTTGTAGTAAAAGAGGCAGTAAATATGAAAAGAGACGAAGTAAATAGAGAAGAATTAAGTCCTATGATGAAGCAATATATGGAAATTAAAGATGAACATAAAGATGAATTATTGTTTTATCGTTTAGGGGATTTTTATGAATTATTTTTTGAAGATGGAGAAATTGCATCTAGAGAACTAGAACTTACCTTAACGGGTAAGAATGCTGGATTAAAGGAACGGGTTCCTATGTGTGGTGTTCCTTATCATAGCGTTAATCCCTATATTCAAAAGTTAATAGAAAAAGGGTATAAAGTAGCTATATGTGAACAATTAGAAGATCCTAAAACTACTAAAGGAACTGTTAAAAGAGGAGTAGTTGATGTTATATCTAAAGGTTCTGTAGTTAATTTAGAAACGTTAAATGAGCATGATAATAATTATATTGCTAGTATTCTGGATTTAAATTATATTTATTTAATTACGTATGCTGATATTTCAACAGGAGAATTAAAAAGTTTAAGTATTATGCACCATTTAGAAGAACTAGTAAATGAAGTTTTACATTTAAATATTAAAGAAGTAGTATTAGAAAATAATAGTAATGCTGAATTTATTCATTTGCTCAAAAATACGTATGGTATAGAAGTATCTATTTGTAGTGAGTATTTAACGGAAGGCTATGAAAATTTAATTAATGATGCTCCTAATGCTCAAGTAAAACAAGGTATTAGACATTTGCTTTATTATTTAGTCGTTAAAGAATTAAAAGATTTACATCATATATCAAGAGTAGAAATTGTTAATAAAAATGATTATTTAGAAATGGATGTTCATACGATACGAAATTTAGAACTTACGGAAACATTGCGATTAAAAGAACGTACTTATTCTTTGTTATGGCTTCTTGATAAAACGAAAACAGCGATGGGTTCAAGAAAGATGAAGTTTTGGCTTACTAATCCTTTACGGTGCAAAGAAGAAATATTAGACCGTTATCAAAAAATTGAGATTTTTAATACGAATTTTATGGAGACAGATGAAGCAAGAGGACTTTTGTATCAAGTGTATGATTTAGAGCGACTTTGTGCGAAAGTAATTTGTGGTAACTTGAATGCTCGAGATTTACTCCAAATAAAAAATTCTTTAAGTGTTTTACCGAGAATTAAAGATATTTTGAGAGTATTAAAGCTTGATTATCCATTAAATACACATGATGAGTTATATAACTTATTAAATAAAAGTATTTATGAAAATCCTCCTTTAACTGTTAAAGAAGGCTATTTAATTAAAGATGGTTATAATGAAGAATTGGATGAGTTAAGAAGTATTCGAAGTGGGGGTAAAGATTTTGTTGCAAAATTTGAATCAGAAATAAAAGAACAAACAGGAATTAAAAATTTAAAAGTGGGATTTAATAAAGTGTTTGGTTATTATATTGAAGTGTCAAAAGGGCAAGTGGAAAATGTTGATCCTGCTTGGGGTTGGGAAAGAAGACAAACTCTTACTAATTATGAGCGATATATTTCTCCAGCGCTAAAGGAAAAAGAAGCTTTGATATTGAATGCGGAAGAAAGAATATTTGAACTTGAATATACTTTATTTAATGAAATACGAAATGTTGTTAAAGAAAGCGTGCTAGAACTTAAGAAGTCAGCTGATGTTATTAGTGAGATTGATGCTTTAATAGCTTTAGCGGTTTGTAGTGATGAATACAATTTAGTAAAACCTAATTTGAATGAGGAAAATAAAATTGAAATAATAGCGGGACGTCATCCGGTAATAGAGTGTGTTAGTAAAGATGCTTATGTGCCTAATGATATTATTATGGACTCTTCTACTGATATTTTACTTATTACGGGACCTAATATGAGTGGTAAATCAACTTATATGCGAGAACTGGCTATTATTGTTATTATGGCTCAAATGGGATCGTTTGTTCCGGCTAAAAGGGCAAATTTAAGTATTTTTGATAAGATATTTACAAGAATTGGAGCTAGTGATGATTTAGTTAGTGGTGAGTCTACTTTTATGGTGGAAATGAAAGAAGCCCGGAATGCGATTGTTAATGCTTCTAAAAATAGCTTGATTTTATTTGATGAGTTAGGACGGGGTACAGCTACTTTTGATGGTATGAGTTTAGCTCAAGCAATACTAGAGTATGTAGCGAAACATATTAAGTGTAAAACATTATTTTCAACTCATTATCATGAACTTACTAGTTTAGAAAGAGACTATTTAAATATTAAAAATGTGCATGTAGCGGCTAAAGAAGAAGGAAGTATGATTACTTTTTTACATAAAGTAGAGAATGGTCCGGCTGATAAAAGTTATGGTATTCATGTAGCAAAACTAGCACAGATGCCAGAAGAATTACTGATTCGAGCTAAAGAAATATTAGATGGTTATGAAAATGGGGAAAAAGCTAAAGTAAAACCTACAACTACCCAGTTATCAATGGATTTGGAAGAGGAAAAAACGGATCTTTTACGAGAAAAATTAAAAAGTGTTGATCCTCTTCATTTAACACCAATGGACGCTTTAAATTTAATTTTCGAATTAAAAGAAATCGAATAGTTGATTTTTGTCAAGACATAATGACTAGAAATTGCAAAGTTAAATAATCGTCGATATGGCGATTTTTTAACATTTTG
>CALVQM010000097.1 GCA_944358125.1 uncultured Bacilli bacterium | reverse complement strand
AGTTATAATTAAAAATTATAAAGAAAGGAGATATAATCTTAGGTTATATAAAATAACCATAATTAGATTATACAAGTGATAAAAAATTTATTGCTCTTTTCTATTTTCTAAAAATATGTATTTTAATAATAATTTGCAGTATTTTTTTATTTTAGACATTTTTTTATTTTTTCTTACTTTTACAAAAAATCGTAAACTTTAAAGTTTTATAACCAAATAAAAAGAGGAATAGATCCTCTTAACTTGCTGTTAACATTACGCTTATATCTCTTTCACGGCCATTTCGAAGAATGGTTAAAGTCATTTCGTCTCCAACATTGTGTTTATATAAGTAATATCTTAAGTAAGCACTTGATGAAATATCATGACCATCTACTTTGGTAATAATGTCTCCTACTTCTAGGCCAGCCTCGGCAGCAGGGCTATTATCTTCAAAGTCAGTTACGATTACACCACTTGTTACATTTGCTTCTCTAATAATATCATAATATTCTCGATAATAATAAGCTGATGTAACATCTAACATATAAACTCCTAAATATGGTCTTTCTACTTCATTACCGCTAATCAATTCTTCAGCATAATCAATAGCAGTTTCGATTGGAATAGCAAATCCCATTCCTTCAATTGTTGAACTAGCAAGTTTAATTGAAGTGATTCCAATTACTTCTCCATTTGAGTTAGCAAGAGGGCCTCCACTATTACCATTATTTATGGCTGCATCTGTTTGAATGGTGTTAACAATCATGGGAGTTTTTGTATTACCACTTGTAAGTTCTACTTGAACAAGTCTATCTTTTCCGGATACTATACCTCTTGTTACACTCCATGAATAAGCACTATCTAAAGGAGCTCCGATCGCAAATACGGTATCACCAAGTCTTGCATCTTCACTACTGCCAATTTCGGCAACTGATATAATGTAGTCTTTATCTACGGATAAAACAGCTACATCCGAATATACATCACTACCTACAACTTTTGCTTCGACAATTGTGCCATCAGTAAAGGTAACATAAACATCATCGGCATTTTCAATAACGTGATTGTTTGTTAATAAATATGCTGTTTTGTCTTCTGTTTTGTAAACAAAGCCTGTTCCTGATGAATATGCTTCTCCATTAATGTAAGTATTTACTACTACTACTGCATCATATACTTTATCTACGGCATCAGCAATACCTTCATCAGTTACAGTAACATCTTTTTCAACTTTCGTAATCGTTTCCCCTATTACATTAGGAAATAAATAAAATATTCCATATAGGAAAAGCATTCCTAATAAAAAAGTAACAATTAATATAATGCCATTTCTTAAAAAAGTATTTTTTTTCTTTTCAACCATTTTAATCCATCCTTACTATATCTTTAAAATTTTTAGGAAATCCCATGCGATCTAATACTTTATCTATACTTATGGTGTGAAGTCTACCAGATAAATAATCAAGTTCATAGGAGATTTCATTTAACATGTCATGGAAATTATCTTTCCTGAGTAGTCTTTTTAAGATAATGATTAAAGCAAATAAATCGTTAATACCATAAATATACTCCCCATTCATTTTAGGAATATGTAATAATTCATGATATTTTGTTAGAGGAATTTCCTTTTGGGTTTTGTGTTCATAACAGATATCTTCATGAGCACATAAATTACGATAATTGGCTATAATAGGAAGATATGCTAATAAGCTTTCTACATCAACATTAAATAAACTAGCTATTTTTTCTTGGTCTTCTAGCTTTAATATGGTGTATAGTTCTCCTACTATACCAAAAGATAGCACTTTCACAACGACCCAGAGAGGAATATAACCATAGTTACTTTTATAATGCTTGGTTGCTGTATGTTCTTTACCGTTAACAATTATTTGTCTTTTGATTTTTTTTACTAAATCATTTACTTGACGAGTTCTTTTAGGGTCAGTTGTAAAATTGCTAGGATTTAAATACTTTTTCTCTTTAAATCCATATTTCCGGGATAATTCATAAGAAATAATACTTTTTATGTTATTTTCTAGAATTAAAATATTTTTAAATAAGATATTTCTTAATTGCCTATCAAAATAAAATAAAGCGTATATTTCTCGGAAGTTTGTCCCTTTTATAAATGTTTTTTCTTTGTTTGATTTATAAAACAGGTACCTATAACCATTAATGAAAAAATAATTTTCACGTAATAAAATATTTTTGACATATTCTTCATCATCAATAATTAAATTTTTTCCGCGTAAGATACTTATTTGTTCATCTAATGTCTTAAATATTTTCTCCATAGTATTCACCTATTATAAATTATATCACAAAGAACAGTATTATTGTAAAAAAGTTACTTGTTACAAATGTTAATATTTAGTGAAAGTTTGGTGAAGTTAGAGTTTTGTGTTATAATTAATTAGGGGAGATAAATTATGAGTGCGACATATACACATCATTTATTTACACAAGATGTTTATAAATCATTAGATACTAACATAAAAGAAAAGTTAGATTTGGATATTTTTAATTTGTTTGGAAAAAGTTTTGATGCTTTATTTTTCTATAAACCTAAATTGGGGAGATATGCTCATAATCATGAAGTTAATTTATATTTTGCTAATATTATTTATTATTTAAGAGAGTATCATGAGACACGAAATCGGGAATTACTTTCTTATTTATATGGTTCTATTTGTCATTATATTATGGATAGTACTATTCACCCTTTTATTTATTATTATGGAGGAAAATATGAAAAAGGTAAGAAAGCTACTCATAAATATAGAGGGTCTCATGATTATTTGGAGTTAATGATTGATGCAATTATGGCTAATGAGCGAAATGGTAAAAAAATTTATAAGAGTAAGATTGGAAAAGAAGTTTTTCCAAAAATTAAGTTTACTTCTAATTTAAAAAGTGCTCTTGATCAAGTTTATTTAGATACTTTTCATGTTGTTAAGGGTAGTAAAATTTATTTGAAAGGATATCGAAATTATAAGTTTATTTTTAAGCACGGTATGCAATCTAGGTGGGGTATTAAAAAAATAGTATATCGATTTATTGATGCTATACATGTTATTCCTTCGATAAAGCTGCAGAATTTTTGCTATCATGTTCCAAAACTTGATTATACAGTTTTAAATTTAGAACATAAAAAATGGTATTATCCGGTAGATAAAAAATTGAGTTTTCATTATTCTTTTTATGATCTTTATGATGTAGCTTTATTTTGAGCTAATAAGATTATAACTTTAGTTGATATTGTACTAGA
>CALVQM010000096.1 GCA_944358125.1 uncultured Bacilli bacterium | reverse complement strand
CTTGTACTTTTATGTAACATAAATCTTTAGAATAACATTTTAATAAAGATTTCTTTAATTTTTCTATTGTCATAAACTTACACCTACTACATTCATTATAGCAAATTTGTTTTTACTTGTCCTTTTTATTATAAAATTCAATATGTTTATTCTATTATTTTAGATTAAAGAAGTGTTATAATAAAGGCAAATTAATGAGAGATGGATTTCTTGTGATAGATAGAATTTTAATGGAATTATTCGATGAATACGAAAAAGGTAATATGGAAAGCATTATAGAATTTACTAACAAAACTTTTCCTAACGATGGTACTGATAGGCTTTTCATGGGCTGCCTTTTAATACTTTTTTCTAATAGTGTAAGAACTTATAAGCCAAGACATTTTGCAACAAGGGAGCGTTTATATTCAATTGCTTTGGCTGCAAAAGAAAAGATTGGAAACACTAATTTACTCGCATTTTATATCGAAAAGATAAATAGAAATAAAGGAATAAATAAGTATTTAACCGATATTGTCAAAGATAAAAATATAGACAAATATGCAGATTTGATTATAGAATACTTAGATAAGTTTAAACCAAACTTTGTTTCAAATATTAAAAATCGATATTCTAATAAGATTGATGAATATATTAAAAAGAGTGAACAAAAGGACTAGGATTTTTAAATAAATTTCCTACTCTTTTTATATAAAACCATAAAGGTTTAATCTTTCAAAAATGGGGCGGAATATCGGATTTGAACCGATACATAATGGAACCACAAAGGTATATACTTCATCTAGCACACTTAAATTATAAATTGATTTATCTTTATAAGATATATCATTTTCCATAGAAAAATCAATGTATTTCATAAAGCGAAAAAAAGATACGATTTAATTTGATGTAAATCATATCTCTTTGAATTAATTTTGGTATATTTGGAATATTTATTACCCTTCAAATAGTATAACTTTCTCTAGTTTCTGAAACTATGGTTATATTATAAGTCAATTCAAATTGTGGTTTATTGAATGTTTTGAATGCCTTTATTTTATTCTCTTAATACCTTTAAAAATATAATTGTTGTTGTTATCTCTCTTTTCAAACTCATATTGATAAACACTACCCTTATTTATATACTTATCTTCATCAATAGTCAATGCTTCACTTGAGTCCTGTTCAAAATAATCTAACATATCTTTTTTATCATAATTGCTAAAAATAGATACCTTACTAATATAATCATCCCAATCATTATAAACATAGAAAGATTTTTCTTTTATATATATTTTATTATCTTTTGCAAATGCTGAATCGATTTTTCGGTAGTATTTTTCCATACCCATGTCGCCACAGCCACCACTATCTTCATAACGTTTAAGTTCTTTATTATAATTAAGTCCACAAATATCATCTTTCATTATAAATACATCTTGTGGCTTATATTTAACATTATCACCTAAAACAAATTTTATGTGTTCATCTACATCATTTTCCGGAATATAGTAAAACACATATTCAGGATTTTCCACAGGTATTGGTTTGTTATTTTTTAAATAATCGGCTATTCCCATAGCAATTTTATATTTATCTGTTAATTTATCCTTTCCATATAAATCATCGAGTAATACTGCATTATCGCTAGGATTTGCCATTTTATATAATTTTTGAACAAGTTCACTATTTATATCAAGAATAATAGTTTCCTCATTTTTGTTTTCTTTTTTCACAGTCAAAGATAAAAGAGCAAATACTTCTGCAATAATAAGTAATATTATAATTATAATCAATATAAACTTTTTCTTCATATTACATCATTCCCTTTACTAACTTTTATAATATATTGCTCTTTTACCAAAAAGATTAAACATTTTTTGAAATTGACTGCGACTATATTTTACTATCTGCCCTTCATATGGGTCAGATACATAGACATAGCTACTATTATATCCAACAACAACCATACTATGCAATCGGCAAATCCAATTTATCTTTTTACCAGTTGGTTTATATGTCCATGATGTACAAACTTTTGTATTTTGCATACCAATTGATGCCCAAACTTGTACAGGAGTTCCATTTTTTACAAGCTCTAAAACTTGATTTAAACTATGTCCTGTATAATCTATCATTCCTGGTTTATAATAATTAGCTACATCAATAATTGGCTTTTGATAAACTCCGTATCCGTTTTTCGCTCTAGGATCTCCTACAAACTCTATTTCGGGATTTCCACCATAAAGAACATTACCTTCCCAGTGAGGTCCATCACCTTTTTTTAGTCTGTTTACAATTGCATCTGGGGTAACGTTTACTTTATAGTATTTAAGTAAAGTATATAAAGCAATGCTCTCACATCCATTTGGATAATTTGGAAACTGTGAATATGTCGGAAAATTATTTATCATATATGTCGGATCTTTTTGTTTTACGGTTATATTTCTTTCTTTAGTTACCGAATTTCCAAGTTTATCAGATGCACTATAATAAATCTTGTAACTACCTACTGTATTATATTTAACATTTGAATCATCTACAGTAAATTCTACATTGCCGAATCTTTCATCAACGGCTTCAACTCCTTTATTTAAATCCGGTTTATTGCCGACATAAACACTTAAATCGGAAAGTCCAGAAAATACAGGTGGTTCTTTATCTTCTTTAATGGCTAACTTGGCAGTTTTTTTTGTTTTGTTGCCATACTTATCTTTGGCTACAATATATACTTCATGTTCGCCTACTGTTTTTTCTACCGAAACATCTTCTAATTTTGCACCAGACAAATCCTCAAGTGCAACAACAAAGTCCTCTGCTTTGGGAATTTCTTCATCAATAAACATAGTTAAATCTTTGACTTCTAATGTTGGTGGGGTTGTATCTTTTATTTTAATGTTTACCGTAAATTTTTTATTATCAATGGTTAAGGTTATTTTATGTGTTCCAACTTTTGTTATGTCTTTAAGTTTTGGCTTAACTTTAACATCTTTGTAATCATTTTCTTTTAAAATATCATCTAAAGTGATAATCTGACCATATTCTATAGTTATATTGTTTTTTATATGTTTAGAGATGTTTTGTCTAATATACAATTGATAACCCACTAAAATACTTGTCAATACAAAAGCAATAAATACAATTATTAAAACAATATTAACTATTTTATGCTTTTTAGTCTTTATTTTAATATTTTTATTACGCATAGCACACACCCACTTATTCTACTTTATTTTCATTATACTATAATTTTCATATTATTTTTATATTTATATACGAATAATTAATTTTTGTTTTATTATAAAAAATCGGATTTAATCTATGATTAAATCCGTAGTTTACTTAAATGGGGCGGAATATCGGATTCGAACCGATGCATAATGGAACCACAATCCACCGTGTTAACCCCTTCACCAATTC
>CALVQM010000095.1 GCA_944358125.1 uncultured Bacilli bacterium | reverse complement strand
ACCCCAAAGAAGAATTAAGGACTGGGTGGATAATTATAAAAAATTTGGTATAAGATATTTTCTTCCAGAAGATGAATATTATCAAAGTATTACTTGTGTTAAAGATAAAAAGATAGTTTATGATACCATGAAAATGCAGTTAATGGATTTTGTTCTATCTAAACTAAAGGAATTAAATATCAATGACAATAGATAAACACATTTATTTTACGAATGAAGAATATTTAAAGATAAAATCTTATGCTGATAAGAATAATATGTCTTTTTCAAGAGCGGTATGTGAATTATGTATTAATGCTTTAAATGGTACTGATGTTTTAGATAGATTATCTACTATTGAAAGAAATATTGAATATATAATCAAGAAACAAAAAATAATGCTATCTTTAGAAGAGCAAATATATTCAGATATGGATTTTGATAATATAACTGATCCTAAACAAAGTAAGCCCTTAAATGAATTTAATAAAAAGATAAGGAATAATTATATAAATGACTAAAAGTCCTAAAGTTATATTTAATTCTATCTTTACACTTGCTATTAATAATCCAGATAGTAAATATAAAAACAATGAAAAGTCTAAAAAACGAGTTCGTGATATGTATGATTATTATGCTAATGAAGAAAAAAGAGCCATGTCTATGTATGACTATTATACTGGTAAAATTAATAAAGAAAATACTATGAATCTTGTTTTAGAAAATGGCAAGTTTGCATCGGAATTGGAAGTCGAAAAAAGAAAGAAACAAGCAGTAAAGTATTTAGAAAATTCTAACCTATGGCAAGGTGTCTTATCATTTAATAATGATTATATAAATGAAAATATTGATATACATAAATTAGAACAAGAACTTGCTTCTAATATATTACCTAATTTTTTTAAAAAGTGTGGTTTTAAAGATTCTAAAAAAATGTTTTATCAATTATCGCTACATACAGACACTGATAATCTTCATTTTCACTTTTCTTTTATGGAAAAACAACCTAACTATATTTATTCTAAAAATAAAGTTGGTTATAGAAGATCTGGACAACTTACCCAAAGTGAAATTGATTTTCTAAAAGCCCAAGTAGTTCATACTATAGAAAAAGAAAAAATCTATACACCTTTATTAATTGAAACTAATAAGGAAATTACCGAGTTAAAAAAGTTCTTTAGTCCTAATGAAAAGAATTATCTTTTGCGAAACAAAAAGGATTTAATATTAGAAGAAAAAATTTTAAGATTAGGTCAATTACTTTATAGGGAACGAAAAGATAAAGAAGAAAAAATAAAATATGGTTCTATAAAAAACAAAGAAATTATAGAACTTACCAAAGAAATTAAGAGTTATCTTTTTTCTAAAAAAAATTCTAATTTTAAATTGGAATATGCTAATTTTAAAGATGCTTTAAATGAGATAAACTCTTATTTTCATAACATATATGAAGAAAATCAGATTAAGAATATTGATATTGATACTACTTTAATCGATTCTAAAAACAAATATATAGATAATTATATTTATAATGCTATTGTTAATCATGCAAATTATAATTATAAGAAAGAATTAAAAAGTGTAAAAAGTATTAAAGAAAATGATATTATTCAAGAAATAATATTAAAACACTACTTAAAAAACAAAAAACAGACAAGAAAAGATATATTATATAATTATCTATCCAACACTAATACTAAAACACAATTTAAAAATAAAAATGCTATCGAACAAGCAATCAAAAATATTAATGATGAAATGGAAGAGGCACAAAGAGAATTTAGTAGATTATTTATCAGTAATGATAAGAGTGATACATTATGAAAGATATAATTATCAGTAATGTAATTTCTGACATGGGAAAATTTATTAATAATTATCAATTAGAAAATTTAAGACAAGTGCTAGAACATTATTTTTATAATGTAAGTATTACAGAAATAGAAGATATAAAAGAAGAAAAAATAGATTATAGCAATTTATTTTTATCTTCTAAAAAACTTGAGGGTTGTTCTAATAGAACAGTTGAGTATTATAAAAAAACAGTTGATGATATGGTATTGCAAATAGACAAAAATATAAAACTAATTGATACTAATGATATAAGACAATATTTATCTAACTATCAAAATAATCATAATTGTAGTAATGTAACAATAGATAATATAAGAAGAATATTATCTAGTTTTTTTTCTTGGTTAGAAAATGAAAATTACATTATAAAAAGTCCTATAAGGAGAATTCATAAAATAAAAACTCAAGTAACAATTAAAGAAACATATAGTGATGAAAATTTAGAGAAATTAAGAGATGGGTGTTATTGTATAAGAGATTTAGCAATGATTGATTTTTTATCATCTACTGGTATCAGAGTTGGTGAATTAGTTAATTTAGATATTAAAGATATTGACTTTGTAAATCAATCTTGTATTGTACTAGGTAAAGGAAACAAAGAAAGAGAGGTTTATTTTGATGCTAGATCAAAACTTCATTTATTAAAGTATCTTGAAAGTAGAAATGATAATAATTCTGCATTATTTGTATCATTAATTAAACCTTTCAACAGACTTAATATTTCTGGTGTTGAAATACGACTTAGAAATTTAGGAAAAAGACTTAATATTCCAAAAGTTCATCCTCATAAATTTAGAAGAACATTGGCAACAAAAGCCATAGATAAAGGTATGCCTATTGAACAAGTACAAAAACTTTTGGGGCACACTAAAATAGATAGTACAATGCACTATGCTATGGTAAAACAGTCCAATGTAAAAGTATCACATCATAAATATATTTGTTAATGATAAGGCTGCAAAAAAATAAAAAAAGTGTTATAATATAAATGTAAGCAAAGCAAAAAATAGTAATTTGGAAGGAACTTAAATTCATGGAATATCAGAAATCATCTAATTTAGATCCAAACGCTCGTTTAGAAATAAGTCGCATTTTCGTGGAAGGTTTTTATGAATGGTTTAAATATTTTTCCAAGGATAAAAATAAATTAACAGCTGCCTTTTCTGATGCATTTGTGTGGGAGAAATTTTATGTCGCTATGGAAAATGGTAAAATCATTGGCATAGCGGCACTAACCAACGGTATAGAAACAGTTTTTATTACCAACAAGAAAACATTGAGAAAGCATCTGGGATTTATAAGAGGAAGCATAGCAAAATTCTTCTTAAAAAAAGAGCTCGAAAAACATTCCTATCCCTTTGATATGTGTGCTGATACCGACTCAATAGAATTTATTGCCGTAGATAAAGATTGTCGCGGTAAAAACATTGCGGGTGGACTTTTGGACTATATCGCCCAAAATTCGTCAAAAAATCGTTTCGTTCTTGAGGTGGCAAGTTCCAATACTTCAGCTATCCGTGCGTATGAGAAATTTGGATTTGTTGAATTTTTCACAATAAATCTTTCGTCCAAAGAACAGAAATATGCCGGATTTGAGAAGTACATCTATATGGAATACATAAAACAATCTGTACCTAAGAAATGAATATCAAATTCCAATTAATAGTGCAGATCATAATACTATGGTCTGTTTTTTTATACAATAAATTTTAAATAAAGGAGGAATGTTTATA
>CALVQM010000094.1 GCA_944358125.1 uncultured Bacilli bacterium | reverse complement strand
GTTAGTGGAAGCTACCAAAATAAATAAGTAATTTAAGGATAGCTTAAAAGATAGGTTGAGATACCTATCTTTTTGTAGTGTGCCGTGCATGACATATAGCTAGAGGGTGAAAGTCCCTTACACGCGTAGGTATCAACGAAGTGTTAGAGAAGCACAACGCATCAACAGTGATGTTGGGGCTAAAGGAAGTGTGGAACAAAATCATGAACCAACGAACAGAAACTTACTATAAGGCTACATAAACGGATAAGGTTGCACAACAAACTAAAGTCCAATAGATACCCGTAACTTTGTGTGGTAGAGTAAGTGGTTAAATGAGGAAAGTTACATGTCTTACCACGGGAGGTCTTACGAACAGTTAAGGAGGACCCTATTAAGAAAACTGGTCGAAAAAGGTTTATCGTAAGAAGTCAGCCGAGGTCATAGTACTAGTGAACAACTAGGAAGGACTGAACAATTTATAGTGTTTCAAACACTAAAATCAATTAAGTGTAAAATCAAAATGAATACGTAGGAAAAGTTGGCGTATCCAAGTAATAATCCCTATAAAAGATGTTTCACTTAATTATGAAATTAGAAAGGAAGAAACGAGTATGGAATTACTAGAGAAAATATTAGATGACAGAAATCTATATAATGCTTACAAACAAGTTTACAAAAATAAAGGAGCCAGTGGAATAGATGGAGTAACTGTTGAAGAATTAGGTGTTTATTTATTTCAACATAAAGAAGAAATAAAAGAACAAATAAGAAACTTAAAATATAAACCTAGCCCAGTAAGAAGAGTTGAAATACCAAAAGAAAACGGTAAAAAGAGAAAGCTTGGAATACCAACAGTAGCAGATAGAGTAATACAACAAGCGATAGTACAAGTAATTACTCCATTATTTGAACCACAATTTAGCGAAACTAGCTATGGTTTTAGGCCGGGCAGAAGTTGTGAAATGGCAATAATAAAAGCTTTAGAATACTTCAATGACGGCTATGACTGGATAGTAGATATAGATTTACAAGCATTCTTTGATAATGTAAACCAAGATAAATTGATAGGTATTATAAGAAGAACCATTAAAGATGGAAGAGTCGTGTCATTAATAAGAAAATATCTAGTAAGTGGTGTAATGATAAATGGAGTAGTACAACCTACAAAAGTTGGTACACCACAAGGCGGTAATTTAAGTCCATTATTATCTAACATCATGTTAAATGAATTAGATAAAGAGTTAGAGAAAAGAGGACTTAGATTTGTTAGATATGCAGATGACTGTTTAATTACGGTAAGAAGCGAAAAAGCAGCGAACCGTGTAATGCAAACAGTAACTAGATATATCGAAAATAAACTAGGACTAATTGTAAATGTCGAGAAAAGTAAAGTAGCAAGACCAAGAGATATTAAGTACCTAGGTTTTGGATTTTACAGTAAGAAAGGTAAATGGAGACCAAAACCACATTTAAAATCAGTTCAAAAGTTTAAATCAAAATTAAAAGATATAACTAGTAGAAGTAATGCCATGTCAATAAGTGATAAAATAACAAAACTCAATCAAGTCATAAGAGGTTGGATAAACTATTTTAGAATAGCCGACATGAAAAGACTTATGGGAAGAATAGGCGAGCACTTAAGACATAGACTACGAATGTGTATTTGGAAATATTGGAAGAAACCAAAAACCAAATATAAAGCATTAAGGAAATTAGGAATATCCGAATACAGTGCATATGCGGTTGCAAACACTAGGAAAGGATATTATTGGGTAGCAAATACAGTGATTCTACATATGGCAATATCTAATGAAAGACTAAAACAAAAAGACCTAGTGTTTCCACTAGACCATTACCGGAAAGTACATACTGTAATATAAATTGAACCGCCGTATACGTGAACCGTACGTACGGTGGTGTGAGAGGGGCAAAATAAGTTAATTATTTTCCTCTACTCGATTAGTTTTTTTTGGTATTTACAAGATTATTAGCTACTTGATTAATAGGTCCGGCACCGATGGTTATTACTAAATCATTTGGTTTTACATGTTTTTTTAAATATTCTGTTATTTCTTCGTAGGTTGGAATATGAATGACATTAGAATTATTCTTTTTAATTAAGCTTACTAAATCATCTTCTTTAACATTCCATATATTTTTTTCACGAGCAGGGTAGATATCACAGATAATTACATGATCAAATTTACTTAAAACTTCCGCAAATTCTTTTAGATGTTCATAAGTTCTAGAATATGTATGAGATTGGAATACAGCCCATGTTTCATTGTGTTTAATAGATTCACTTGAAACGTAAGTAGAAGCTATTTCAGTTGGGTGATGAGCAAAATCATCAAATATGCGAGCATTATTATATTCTCCTATATATTCAAATCTTCTTCCAACACCTTTAAATTCTTTTAATGCTTCTTTAATTACTTTTTTATCAATGTGATAGTTTAGACTCATAGCAATAGCTGCTAGAGCATTTAATATGTTGTGTTTACCTAGAACACTTAAAGAGAAATTATCTAAATATTCACCTTTAAAATATACATCAAAGATTGGAAATCCTAAATCAGAATAAGTAATATTTTTAGCAGTAATATCAGCTTTTTTGTTTAGTCCATAAGTAATAGTATTTGGACAATTTAAGTTTAAATCTTTAATATTATCATCATCAATATTTACAACTAAATAACCATTATTAGGTAATAAATTGATGTATTTTTGGAATGATTTTTTGGTGTTTTCTACAGTTTTAAAATAATCTAGATGATCATCATCAATATTTAATATTATCTCACTAGTTGGATGAAAATGTAGAAATGAATCTACATATTCACAGGCTTCCAAAATAAAATACTTTTTTTCACCAATATAATAATTACCATTAATTTGCTTTAGAGAAGCACCAATATTAATAGTAGGGTTAAGATTAGCTTTTAAGAAAATACATGCAAGCATACTGGTTGTAGTACTTTTACCATGGGTACCACTGATACATATTAAGTTTTCATATTGTTTGGTGTATTCTCCTAGGAATACAGCTCTTTCGACACATTCAATATTGTGATGTCTGGCATAAGATAGTTCAGGATCATCTTCATGAATAGCAGCGGTATAAATTACTAAATCAGCGTCTTTAACTAAATTAGTTTCATGACCTATTTGAACAGTAATACCAATACTTTCTAAATATTCGGTATTATTTGATTTTTGCATATCACTTCCTGTAACATTCTTTTTATCATTTTTTAACATGGCAGCGATAGCATACATGCTAGCACCACCAACACCTATTAAATGAATGTTTTGATATTCTGTTAGTTCTTTTTTCATCTTTTCACCTCAATAACTTTATTATATTATATACTCAAATTGAAGCTTTAACAATAAAAATTCTTTTTTTTTATTAAAAACAATGATATAATTAAGTTGGTTAATTTTAAATAATAACTTTTCTTTGACAGCAAAACAGAAAAAAGCTAGGTCTAATAAGGCCTAGCTCAATTTTTAATTGTTGTGCACCAAAACTTTTTTCTAAAAATTTAAAATTTTTTTAATTTGTGATAAAGTTAAGTATTTATGGGATAAATCGATATTAAAAATTTTTTCTAAATCTTTAATAACATCATTTCTAAAACTTTGTAAATAAATGTTATGTTCTAAATTAGTAC
>CALVQM010000093.1 GCA_944358125.1 uncultured Bacilli bacterium | reverse complement strand
AAGTTTTCTTATTTTTCGGTACCCCACTAAAACGTGGAGACCTATTTCAAAATCACCCCACTAAAAAGTGTTGAGCCGAAAAAAGTGGCTATTTAACATAACCACATTCTTCACATAATACATTTTTATTTTTCATAACTAATAAATTTTGGCAATTTGGACAAGTCTCACCTGTTGGTTCATACCATGTTGCATATTGACATTTAGGAAAATTACTGCAACCATAAAATACTTTTCCTTTTTTGGTTTTCCGTTCAATTATATCATGACCACATTTAGGGCATTTAGCAAAACTTTTAACTTCTTTTACATCTTTTTTAATATATTTACATGTTGGATAATTACTACATGCAACAAACTCACCATATTTACCTTTACGAACAACTAAATCACTTCCACATTCCGGACAAACTTCCCCTGTTTTAACTGGCTCCTTTTTCTCCATCTCTTTAAAAGCTTTATCCACTAATGGTGAAAATTCATCATAAAACTTTTGTAATACTTCCACATTATTAATTTTATGATCCGCTATTTCATCTAGTTCTGTTTCCATATTAGCCGTATATTCTACATTAACAATATTGCTAAAGAATTCTTGCAATTTATCAGTAGTTTCAAAACCAATATCGGTTGGGAAAAATTTCTTATCTTCTAATTTTACATATCCCCGATCTAATATAGTCTTCATAATTGTAGCATATGTACTAGGTCTACCAATACCTAAAGACTCCATTTCTTTAATAAGACTTGCTTCTGTATATCTTGGTGCTGGTTTTGTAAAGTGTTGGAATTTTTCTATTTTATCGGCAATAACAACATCACTATTATAATTTTTAAAATCCGGTAAAATAACATCTTCATTATCTTCATATTCTTGATAAACCTTTAAATAACCGTCAAATTTTAAAACACTACCCGTAGCTTTAAACATATAACCATTATTTTCTAAATTAACCGTAGTTGCTAAAGTTTTGGCACTACTCATTAAATAAGCTAAACTGCGAATATAAATTAAACGATACAATTTATATTCATCATTACTTAAATATTCTTTAATAGACTCTGGTGTCCGCATAATACTAGTGGGCCTTATTGCTTCATGCGCATCTTGTGCTCCTTTAGGTTCACGAGAAGCTTTCACACTACCTACATATTCAGCACCATATTTTCCTTTAATATAATTTTTAGTATCATTAACAAAGACATCTGAAAGTCTTGTTGAATCCGTACGCATATAAGTAATTAAACCAACTGTTTCGCTTCCTATATTCATACCTTCATATAACTTTTGTGCTATCTGCATCGTCTTACTAGATGAAAAATTAAGACGATTGGCTGCCATCTGTTGCAAAGTAGAAGTACGAAATGGATCTTTTGGTTTCTTTAATTTTTCTTTTTCTTCAACACTATCAATTTTGAAAGATAAAGATAGCTTATTTAATATTTCATCAGCTTCTACTTCATTTTTAATCTCAACCTTTTTACCATGATATTTCTCTAAACTAGCTTTAAAACTTTTAAAATCAGCTTCAATTGTCCAATATTCTTCCGGCACAAAAGCAAGTATTTCTCTTTCTCTATCAACAATTAATTTTAAAGCTACACTTTGAACACGCCCAGCACTTTTACCACCCGTTTTTCTTTGCATTAATTTAGAAAGTCGAAAACCAATAATACGATCTAACATTCTTCTCGTCTCCTGACTTTTAACTAAATCCATATCTATTTTTCTAGGGTGATTAATCGCATCAATAACAACATCTTTAGTTATTTCATTAAATACTACTCTCTCGCTCTTTTTTTCATCAAGACCCAATTCATCATATAAATGCCAAGATATAGCTTCTCCTTCCCGGTCAGGGTCGGTAGCAAGTATTACTTTATCACTAGCAGAAGCTAATTTTTTTAAAGCCGCAATATCTTTCTTCTTCCCTTTAATCGGAACATAATTAGGCTTAAATCCGTCTTCTATATCAATACCTAAACCATACTTACCAGTTGTAGCTAAATCTCTTATATGGCCTTTACTAGATACAACATGATAATTACTACCTAAATATTTTTCAATTGTTTTACTTTTAGCAGGTGACTCCACTATAACTAATTCACTCATAAAATTTCCTCCTATTTTTTGGAAGTGGTAATGCTATTTAAAGATTTATTTAAATAACTAAAGTAATTTCTCCGAATGGCTAAACTACTCATCTCTAATTTTAACCTCACTTTACTATTAATTGCAAGTATTTCTTCATCTGTATACATATTTTTTGTATAATAACTAATCTTACTCGTACTAGCATTATAATAAGCATTCGCATTTTTCCATGATCCATCTGGAAATATTACTAAAGAGTCATATTCTCTACTTAAAGCATCTAATCCCATATAAAGCCTTGAATCAAATTTCAAATTAAACAAGTTAGCTAAAGTTGGTGTTAAATTAATATAACTTGTATATTGTAAAAATTCTTTTTCTTCTAACTCGCTATTATATATAATTAAAGGAACCTGATCAGCATTACTATCTAGAGTCGCATCATAATCTAATTCTAAATTTAAAGTATCTGGTTCTATTGCATAAGGATAATGATCCCCAAATAACACAATAACCGTATCATCTAATATATTAAGACTCTCTAACCCTTCTAATAATATTCCAATGGCATTATCTACTACTTTTAATTTAGACATATAATATTTTAATTCATCGGGATATTCTTCTGGAAACAAATCAAGATAAGCTTTACCATACCCACTACCATTATAAGGTTGATGACTTGTTACTGTTGTAATAAAACTCATAAATGGCTTACTTAAATCACTATCTCTTAAATATTCTAAATAATTCTCCATCAATTCTTCATCACTAGCCCAAGAACCATAAGAATATTTAAAATCCAAATCTAAATCTATTGCATTATAATAAGCATCACTTCCCATATTTTTATGAATAATATCCCGAGCATAATACTCATCATAATGATCATGGAAACTATTAGTATTATAATTAGCATCTTTAAAAAGATTAAAAATACTTTCAAAATACGTATTATCTTGATAGACATTAGCTGTACAATTATTATTTATCGAATAAAGACTAATCAAGGCACTCATCTCATTATTACCCGTACTACATACATTTCTTGGCGAATAATTATTTATGAATGTATAACCATTTTTCATTAATCTAGCAATATTAGGATAGTACTCTTCATTTAATAATATATCATTACCACTTTCTACCATAATAACAATAACATTTTTTCCTTCCAAAAGACCCGTATATTCATTTGTCGTACTAGCCTCATTACTAATAAAATATTTATTTAAAGTATTTAACTCTTCATCAGTCTCTTCATCAATCAAACCTAACCAAGTATCATTATCTATCGCACTTTGAACCGTAATTTTTGCTTCACTTTGAATACTATCCGGATCTATTTCAATCGTATGAGTAACATCTCCAGGAAAGAAATATTCTTTTATATCGAGTAAACCATACCCAAGTATTCCAAAATTACGAATAGCTAAACTAGCATTTGTTGGTTTTAAAAATATTTCATAAGCACTACTCGCTTCTGTTTTATCTTGCATAAAAGATACCTTTAAACTTCCATAGTAAAGAACACTAAAACTTAATAAAAGAACAACTGGAATAAGTTTTTTCAAAATTACTATTTTCGTTTTCTTATATTTTGGCAAATCTAAATTTACTTTTTTATCTAGTAAAATATAATAAAGAACCAATAAAATAAAAGGAATAAATAACAAAAAATAAGACCATTTAAAACTTCCTAAAAAATCTTTAATATAACTAG
>CALVQM010000092.1 GCA_944358125.1 uncultured Bacilli bacterium | reverse complement strand
TAACGAACCGCCGTATACGGAACCGTACGTACGGTGGTGTGAGAGGACGGCAGCTAGTCACTGCCTCCTACTCGATTTTAATTAAAATTGATCTTTATAAGTGTAATAAAAGTTACTAAAGATATTATCTTAAAAAAGTAGATTAGTATACAATGGGTAGGTAATAAAACTTATTCACTTAATTTAATTATTGATTATTCTATTTGTAGTAGAGTAAAAAGTTGTGAAAACACTCATAAATATAATGACAATGTAATGAAAAATATTGACTTTTTATCTTTTTTTTTATATAATTTATTATAAGTGAGGTGAATGAATTGTGGAAAATATTTCTAATACTACCAATTTAAATGTAAGAGTTGATAGTAATTTAAAAAAAGAATCTGATGCATTATTTAAGAAATTAGGGTTAAATATGAGTACAGCAATTAATATGTTTTTAACTAAATGTGTAAATACTTCCAGTATACCATTTGAAATATCAGCACCTAAACCTAGTAGAAGTTTGAAAAAAGCTTTAAAAGAAGCAGAAGATATTACAAGTGGTAGGATAGACTCTAAAGGTTATCATAATGTTCGGGAAATGTTTGAGGATATTTTAGATGAAAACTAGTACGGAAACCTTATATGAAATACGTTTTACATCTTTATTTAAAAAGCAATTAAAAAAGTTGAAAAAACAAGGTAGAGATTTGAAAAAGTTGGAATTAATTGTAGAAAAATTGGCTAATCAAGAGCTTTTAGAAGAGCATTATCGTAATCATATGCTTGTTAATAATAAATATTATAAAAATTGTGGAGAATGTCATGTAGAGCCTGATTGGCTTTTGATATATCAGTATGTAAATACCGAGCTTATTTTATTGTTGGTTTCTACAGGAAGCCATAGTGAGTTATTTTAAAATGTCTATAATTAGTATCTGTTAATGATTAATAAATGAAGATAGTAAAGTAAAAATTAATGAAAGTAGATAAATTTCTACTTTTTTTACTATCTCTTTACAAGTAAATATGATATAATAATTAAGTAAAATTAGGAGGTAATAAGTTTGAACAATTACTTAATTCCAGCGAATTCTAAAAAATCACAGTTAATACTTGGGTTCTTTAATGCTGTAGACTTAATATTATTTGGGTCAGGGGTTGGTATTACTTTGATATTACTTCTTACGATTCAAAGTACAGATGTAGTAGTAATGATGCTTATTTTAGCACCAGCTTTAATTACAGGGTTTTTAGTTATGCCTGTACCTAATTATCATAATGTGTTACAGTTTATTGTTAATGTATATACTTTTTTTACTGAAAGAAGAAGATATTATTGGAAAGGATGGTGCTATAATGTCGAAGAAGAAAATCAGTAATTCACCATTTACAGAAGATTGGATACCAGTTAAGCAAATATTAAATGGAATGATTCAGTTAGAGTCTGGAGAATATGTTACGGGGGTAAAAGTACATCCTAGAAACATATTTATTGTAGATCAAGGATTACAAAATGCTATTATTGGTAATTTAAGAAATTTCTATAATTCTATTAGTTTTGAATTCTGGTTAATTGTTGCTGATCGTCCAGTAGATATAGGACTTTATTTATCTAACTTACAAATATTATTTAATAATACTGATAGTCCAATTCAAAAAAAATTAATTATGGAAGATATTAATAAAGCAAATTTATTTATGAGTGCTGAATATAATATTGTTGATACGGAATACTTTATTTTGTTTAAAGAAAAAAGAATGGAGTTAATTCAAAAGAATTTGCATACTTTAATTAGTGGGCTTGCTAATTCAGGACTTAATTCTAATCAAGTATCTAATGATGATTTAAGAATGATTTTAGATAATTTCTTAAATGGTGGTGCTCATACGACGTTTGGGACGGTGATGAGTTAATGAGTAAGAAAAGTGAGATTGCTCCAAAAGGTTTGGAGTTTAAGCCGACAGAATTTAGTATTGGTGGTAAATTTTGTACAATTATGACTATTATCTCTTATCCAAAGAGTATTTATGTGGGTTATTTATCAGATATAACTAGTATTAGTGGTGTTAAAGCGGTTATTAAGCATATTCCTATTGAATTTAGTACTTTACAAAAGATGCTTAATAAAGAAATAGCTGATTTAAAAATGCGCTACCAAAATGAAAGAGATAAAACTATTCAGGAACGTATTAGACAAGATTATGAGTCTTTGGAACAGTTTATTTCGATGTTAGCTGCTACACAAGCAAGAATATTTGATTTTCAAATGCATTTAATGATTAGTGCTGATAGTAAAGAAGATTTAGATTTAAAGAAAATGCAAGTTCGAAATTATTTAGATGCTCTAGGTATGAGGGGAGTATCTTTGATGTTTGAACAAGAAAAAGTTCTAAAATCTATTATTCCGATATTCCCTAAACAGGATATTGAAGCTCGTATTGGTACACCTATACCAAGTGTTACGGTAGCAGCTATGTATCCATTTGTTTTTGATAGTATTAAAGATCCAGGTAATGCTACTTTAATGGGAGAAGATTTCTCGGGAGGAGTTGTATTATTTAATCAGTTCTTATATCAAATAAAGAAAGAAAGTAATCGTAATAATGCCAATATGATTTTACTTGGAACTAGTGGTTCTGGTAAATCAACGGCAGCTAAATTACTTCTTCGAACTCACTTGCGAAATGGTTGTAAAGTAGTATGTATTGACCCTGAAGGAGAGCTTGAAGAAATGGCTCGGAATTTAGGGGGAGATTTCCTTGATTTAGGTAAAGGTGGAGACTTTGGAATGATTAATCCTTTAGAAGTAGTTGTCGATGCTGATGAAGAAGAAATAGCCCAAGGTCTTGGTTATACCATTTTAACGAGAACTTTACAACAATTGAAAGCTTTTATGAAATATTTGTATCCAGATATTGAAGAAGATGTTTTAACAATGTTTAGTGAGATTGTTCAAGATACTTATAAGAGATATCGAATTGATTTTGATACAGATTTTACCCAAATAACTAGTGCAGATTATCCAACATTTGATGATGTGTATGCGACGATTAAAGGAAGACTTTTATCTATGCCTGATGCTACTAGGGAAAAAGATGTTATTGAACGGTTGGAGTTACGTATTAGACCACTTACTAAAGAACTTCGATATTATTTTACGGGACATACAACACTTAGATTCAATAGTGATTTTATAGTTTTTAATATTAGAGAGTTAATGAATAGTGATGAAAATATTAAAAATACTTTATTCTTTAATATTTTGAAGTATGCTTGGGGTTTATGTTTGGATAAAAATATTAATACTGTTATGATGGTAGATGAAGCCCATGTTTTATTATCTAGTAGAAATGAGCTTGGGGCCGAATTTTTAGCTCAAATACAAAGACGTTCAAGAAAATACAATACTGGTACTATTATTATAACGCAACAACCTACTGATTTTGCGGCACCTAATATGATTGTTCATGGTAAAGCTATATTTGATAATGCGGCTTATTATTTAGTAATGGAGTTAAGGAAGCAAGCAGTAGATGATTTAGCTAAATTAATTGATTTAAATGAATCAGAGAAAGATAGTATTAAATATTATAATCAAGGAGAAGCTTTATTTATATGTGGTAGTAGGCGAATGAGAGTTACTATTATTGTAACGCAAGAAGAACTTGACTCTTTTGGTTCAGGTGGAGGATTATAAAAATCCTCTTTTTGTATGTTTTTAATTTTTTTATACATATAAACTTATTTTGAGATTTTACTAATTTTGAAAAAAATAGATGGATTGGTTAGGGAAATATATATATTTGGTTAGTGAATTTCTAGAATTTCACTAGTGAAATATAGGAAATTGTTGTTTTGCTTTTCTTCTTTCTTTTTTATATAGTGATGCTGGAAAGGAGGAAGAAATGCGCTATCAAACATTAATGCATGATTTATTATT
>CALVQM010000091.1 GCA_944358125.1 uncultured Bacilli bacterium | reverse complement strand
GATTTCCATAAGCTACACCTCTATTTGCATTATATCAAAATAATTTTTTATTATTTTTAAATGCGTATTGACAATACGTAATGGTTTTGGTATATTATATTTGGATAATGTATTATAGATACGTCTATATAATAAAGAGTTTGGCTATTTAAGTAAATGAAGTAGAGCTTCATAGGAGGAAAGCAAATTATGGAATTTCAAGTATTAAAAAGGAGTCACTTAAAAAGAAATATTTTAATAGCAGTAGTTATAGTATTAGTGTTAAGTGCTATAATACTAACATTCACAAGAGCTAAATATAGAACAACCCAGAGTATGCCATTACTTAATGGAACAATAAACTATACTTTAGCAGATTTAAATATTGTAGCAATGTATTTAAGTGGAAGTGAAATAGATACACTACCTGATGGTAATTATGAGTTAACCAGTGAATCTTATTGTACCAATGAAGAGAATGTTAAGGATGAAACTATCACACTCAGTTATGATAGTGCAACAAAGGGGTTATCCGTTAGTCCGATGATAAAGAAAGGAACAAAGTGTTATTTATATTTTGAAGAAAAATCTGGAGCATCAGATGTCATCGAAGGTATATATGAAGAAAATCAGGATATGCTAGCTTATGATGGAACTGTAGATAATAATTTAAGATATATAGGAGCAGATCCAAATAATTATGTTTACTTTAATTGCGATGACTATAATAATCCAAATAGTAATACTTGTGAATTATGGCGAATTATAGGTGTATTTAATGATAATAGCCATGGAAGAAGTGGAGAAAAGCTAGTTAAATTAATTCGAAGTGATTCTCTAGGAGACATTGCTTGGAATAGTGATAACACAAATAATTGGAGTACAGCAAGTTTGCAAACAACACTAAATGGTGATTATTTAAATGGCAGTGGATCATATGCTTCATCTGGAATAAAAAATGATACTACTAGAAATATGATAGCTAACGTAACATGGAAATTAGGAGGAACAGCAAGCTATACAAGTTCAAGAAATGGATTAGCAAGTCATTTCTATGGCTATGAACGTGGTACAACAGTCTATAGTGGAAGACCGACAACTTGGCAAGGAAAAATTGCTTTAATGTATCCAAGTGATTATGGATATGCAACTAGTGGTGGTGCTACAACGAATAGGGAAGCCTGTTTAGCTAATGAATTAAATAACTGGAATTCATCAAGTTATAGTGATTGTAAGAATAACGACTGGATTTTTAATAATGATTTTCAATGGACGTTAACCCCGTACTCGAGTAATTCGTACCGCGTCTTCCACGTGAACTCTTCTGGGTCTGTGGACCTCTACAGTGCGGGCACCTCGATTTGGGTCCGTCCTTCGGTATATCTAACATCGAATGTGAGTATTTCAGGAGGGGATGGAACTGTGAATAGCCCATACACTTTGAAAGCGTGACAAGGCTCGCAGGAAGGCAAAGACTTCCCGAGCCGGCGTCACTTATCCACAAATAAGAAGGGGATAAATGTGGGAATATATAATAGATATTATATTGCTAAAAAATTATATATGAATTATCTAGTTATCATAGTAAGAAAAGGTAAATATGTATCTTGTGGTATTGATGCCTTAATATTAAAACAATTAAAGAAAAATGTTAATATTGAATATCAATTACAAAAATTACATATTAATTATCTAGTATTAGATAATTTAGATATAATAAGTAAATATGAAGATATTAATAATAGATATAATAAATATTTTTATTTAGAGGCAATTAGAAAAATAATAAATAAAATTACAGGGTAAGTATTAGCAAAAAACCCGAACTCGAGTAATTCGAACAACGTCTTCAACGTGAACAATATTGGGTATGTGAACAACATAATATGGTCAGCTCAAATAGTCATAAATTTACGTTCAGATGTCCAAATAACCGGTACTGGTACTGTATCAGATCCATTTGTGGTAGTTGGAGCTAGTTAATTGTCAATATAATGTATATTGTCAATATTTTTACATATAATTTACAATAAAGTAGACATTTATGTTTGCTTTTTTCTTTTTAATGTGTTAGAATATGCTTTTGAGAAAAGGGGGAGTTATGATGAAAAGCAAGATATATTCATTAGAAGAATCTTATGAAATATTAGATAATTTAACAAAAGCTTTAGTTCCTTTTTTGGAACATTTGATGGAGATATTAGAATTAAATCATGTTAATTTAGTAAGTACAGGAAATGAAGTTAGTGCGGGCTTTATTAATTCTAGTATGCCATTTACTCCATGGCTTGATAAATTGGAGCCATTTATCAAAGCTCATAATAATACTAATTTGGATATTAATATTGCTACATATTCTTTAATAAAAAATAATTCTAATTTTAGAATTTATCGATATTTAAATAGTAATCCTTCAGGTATTGATGTTAAAGAAAATATGATAAAAGATTTAAGAAGTCAAAAAGGAGGATATGATTTATCAATACTTGATAATTATCCGGAAAAAGATATGCGGTTTTCTAATATGTATGAAGATGATGTATTTACTATAACTAATTTTATTGGTTCAACAGGAGAGATTATACAACATTTAGATAAAGCAGCATTAAAAAGTAATAGAATGAAAATGTTTGAAAGAGAAATGCTTTATTTAAGTAGAATAATTTCCAAGTTAATGGTGCTATCTGAACATTCTTATATTACAGTAAGTAATATTCCTACTCCAAATCATTATGTTCCTTTCTTTAGTTCTAAAATAAAAAAACTTAATAAAGAAATTGAAGGAAGATCCTTGGTTCATTTGTATACAATGTATTTTGATGGGTTTACTCATGATTTGAAGCAAAAAAAGTCAGATGGGAAAACAAAATTAAGTTTTATTCCTGATGAAGAAGATCAGTATCAAGCTTTATGTAAATATGTAGAATTTTTAATGCAACAGCTTCCTATTTTGCTTATGAGAGAAGAACCAAATCGTGATCCAATGGTATTAATGCGTAAATATAAGGGTTTAGATTATGATGGAAAGCTTGAAGAAAGAATTAATGGGCAATTTTTAAAAAAGTAAAAGTTACTTGTGTAAAGTTGCTTTTTTTAATGACTGCTTTTTGATATAATTAAGGATGTAAGGTGGTAGTAGTAATGTTTGATAAATTAAATGAACAACAAATAAAAGCAGTAAAACATATAGATGGCCCATGTTTAGTTATAGCGGGTGCTGGTTCTGGTAAGACTAAAGTACTTACAACAAGAATAGCTTACTTAATGGAACAAGGTATTAGTGATACTAATATTTTAGCTATAACATTTACTAATAAAGCAGCAAAAGAAATGCGTGAAAGATTAAATGTTATGGTTCCTGGTTCAAGAGTTTTTGTGGGGACTTTCCACTCTTTTGGACTTAAGATTATAAGAGAAAATCTTGAACTTTTAGGTATGGATAAAAACTTTACAATATTAGATAGTGATGATGTTTTAAGTTTGATTAAAAAGATTATGAAAGATTTAGGAATGGATATTAAAGAAATTAGTCCTTATTTTGTTCGTAATAAAATTAGTTTTATTAAAAATGAATTATTAACTGATGCTTTGTTAGATAAGTATTTTAATACGGAAGTAGAAAAGAAAATTATAGAAATTTATCATGAATATTTAAAAGTTTTGAAGAAAAATAATTCCGTTGATTTTGATGATTTACTTAAATTACCAGTAGAATTATTTAAAAGAAATAGCGATGTTTTAGAACACTATCAAGAGCATTATAAATATATATTAATTGATGAGTATCAAGATACAAATGAAGTTCAATATAAGTTAAGTCGTATGCTTGCAGATAAGTATAAGAATATATTTGTGGTGGGTGATCCATCTCAATCTATTTATGGTTTTAGAGGTGCTAATTTTCGGAATATATTAGATTTTGAAAAGAACTTTAAAAATACCGAAGTTATTAAGTTAGAGCAAAATTACCGGAGTACCAAAAATATTTTGGATGCCGCAAATAGCGTTATTAAAAATAATAAAGAGCGAAAAGAAATGGATTTGTATAGTACTTTAGGTGATGGTGTCAAAGTCAAGTATTTACGTAGTTATGATGAAAAACATGAAATTGCTTTAATTGTGGATGAAATAAAAAATTTATTAAACGAAGGAGATACTTATCAAGATCTAGCTATTTTTT
>CALVQM010000090.1 GCA_944358125.1 uncultured Bacilli bacterium | reverse complement strand
GCTAAAGATATTAAGATATTAAATGCGGAAACTAGTTTTTTATCCAACGCTAATGACATTGTGAATGATTTAAATCAAGCTAGCTATGATTATACTAAGACTAGACGTAATTTTGTATTTTGGAATGGTAATATTCGTGACTTATTAGATTTCTTTATTATTCTGTGTGGCATTTATTTTTTGATGAGTGGACAACTTGAGGTAGCTACGATGATTGTTATTTTTAATTATCGTAATAATATTTTGGCTATATCAGATTTTTTAGAAGGTTTCTTGGAACTTATTCAGAGATATACACTGGCAGCCGAACGTATTTTTGAAGTGATTGATAGTCCTAAGTTTCCAAAAGAAGTATTTGGTTCTAAACAAGTCAAAAAGTTGGAAGGTCATATCAAGTTTCAAAACGTCTCATTCCAATATGATGATAGTCAAGAGGTTTTAAATGATGTTTCCTTCGAAATAAAGCCAAATGAAACTGTTTCTTTCGTCGGGAAAAGTGGGGCTGGAAAGTCTACTATTTTCAATTTGATTGCTGGTCTGTATCATGTAAATCAAGGTTCTATCTATCTTGATGGCATTCCTGTGGAAGAACTTTCAAAAGAGTCTTTACGTGGTAATTTGTCTATCATTAGTCAAAATCCTTATATTTTTAATATGAGTATTCGGGAAAATTTAACAATTATTAAGCATGATTTAACTGAAGAGGAAATGGTTCTAGCATGCAAGAGAGCAAGACTCCATGATTTTATAATGACACTTAAAGATGGCTATGACACGATTGTGGGAGAGTCTGGTGTGACTTTATCTGGTGGTCAAAGACAGAGACTTGCTATTGCTAGAGCATTAATTCAAAAGACAGAGATTATTTTGTTTGATGAAGCAACAAGTGCTTTAGATAATGAGACACAAGCGGAAATTCAACAATCTATTCATAATATGCAAGGAGAATATACTATTTTGATTATTGCTCATAGGCTTTCTACTGTTATCAATAGTGATCGTTTAATTTTAATAGATCAAGGAAAAGTGAAAGGGATTGGAACACATCAGGAATTGTTAGAGCATAATGCTATTTATAAAAAGTTATATGAGTTAGAATTAAGTGATGAAGAAAAAAGTAAACAAGAATAACCCTGTTTACTTTTTAAATTGGTAAGACTGATTTTCTTTTGTTTCAATCAAATCGCTTTGAAGCATTAGTCTTACTATGTCATTAGCTCTAGTTTTCTTTACATTTAAAACGTACTCTATGTTTTCCCTATTAAATGATTGGTTATATCCGAATATGTCAAAAATTTTATTAATTTGATTCATTGTATTTCTAGGTGTCGTTTCAGGTAAAGCTCTATACATTTTTAATAAAAAATAATCTGTATCATTAATACTTATTTTTGATACTCCTTCTAAATTTTCTGTTTTTTCTTTATTTTCTATATAATTACAATTTGGTAAGGTTACTTTGAACGTTGAAGTTGTTGAATAAAAGATTGGTTTTACATGATAATTTTGATAGGATTCCACTATTCTCACTAAACCACTTCCTCGTCGTTCCATAAAATCTAATCGATTAAAAATATCGGATATAATTTTATTCCTACGCATAGAAGATATTTTTGCTATATCTAAATCTTGAATAAAGCTTCCATCAATCATTCCTCCTGGAGAAGTGATTTCAACTCGATCATCATACATGTCTATGTGGATTTCTGAACCAACAATTTGGTAGTCTCTATGGATAATTGCGTTTACAATAGCTTCTCGAATGGCAATGAATGGGTATTCCTCTTTTTCAATCCTTTTCATCCCTTCTATTTTCCAACTAACTTTCGAATTGTTTTTAATAAACATTTCCGCATTTTGTAATAAAGAAATAATGCTTCCTGTATACTCTTTATCATCTAGAGCATCAGTCATTAAAGATCCTTTCGTTAAACCTTTCCAACGAGTACAAAATATTCTTGATTGAGTTAGTAATCCTTGATCAGATAGTAATAATCCAGCATTAGTGATATATCCATTGCTATCCATTAGTTCTAATGATAAATAATCCTTATTTTCATCAATTCCTTTGTTTGTTTCTTTCATTATAGGACAAAATAATTTATAAGACAAAAAGACAATAATTGTTGAAATTACTGTCTTTTTTTGTGTTTTTTGTCTGATAATAATTTTATAAATCTAGTAATTCTTTTAATACATTTTCATCTTTAGTCCAACTTGATTCTTCAAATCTATCGTTATTCTCATAGACATTTAGTATAGCACTTCTTTTAAGCTCTATGTTTATTTTTAGATATATTTCTGTAGTTTTAATAGAAACGTGTCCTAAGATATCTCTAATATCAACTAAAGTAAGACCTGCCTCTAATAAATGCATTGCTCTTGTATGTCTGAAAACATGAGGATGAATACTTTTATTTATTTTTGATTTGTTCGCATACTTCTTTACAATATGTGTAATCATTTTAGTTGATGCTTTTTGACCTTTCTGCCCATGAAATAAATAGGAAGTGCTATTTAATCTAAAAGCATTTATATATTTTAAGAGCATATTTCTTAATTCATTTGTAATTGGTACTCTTCTTAATTTATTTCCTTTACCATGTAATAAAACATTGTAATTATCATCTAATTGTAAATCGCATATTTTTACATTAATTACTTCATTAATTCTAGCACCAGTTTCATACATGAATGAGATTAATGTATAATCTCTAATTCCTTTTTTATTATCAGTATTTATTGAATTTAAATACAAAGTTAATTCTTCCTTAGTTAGAAAGTCTATTTCTTTTATAGGAAATTTCTTCATTCTTATTTTCAGTATTCTTTGTATTTGACTTAAATGTTCAATAGGTTCGTATTGTAAATATTGACAAAAAGATTTAATTGCAGCAAGTCTTTGATTCCTAGTAGATATAGAAGTTTTACTTTCTACATCATTTAAGAAATCAAGAATATTTTCTCTTGTAAAATCATTAAATGAAAAATCTTTTAAAGTTGTAATATTATTATTAATCAAATATTTGATTAATGATTTAAAAGTATATTTATAAGAAATAATGGTATTATTACTTACATTTCTCTGTAATTTTAAGTAGTTATTAAAATAACTTGATAAAGCTTCTGTAATATTATAAATCTTCATAGTCTATCTCCTTTTCTAATTTAATAATGTTTTCAATTTTTTCTTTTAAATTTGGATAATATTCAACAGTTAAATGCAAATATTTATATGTTGAACTTATCGTTTTATGTCCCATATATACACCTAATGTAACTACATAATTATTTATATCCAATCCCTTTTTTATTGCATTTCTATATGAATTAACAGCAAAAGTATGACGTATATCATGTACTCTTGGACCATTATCAAAATGCATTATTTTAGCCTTAAAAATAATCTTTCGAAATATAGAATAAAAGTCTCCTGCTGTATATTTTGTATTAATTCTATTTTCAAAAAAGTATTCAAAACCATTATTATATTCTTTATTATAATCTTGCAGTTCTTTAATTAATTTATTACTTATTATTATTAACCTATCACATCTGTTTTTAGTATCTTCTATTTTAAGACTATTTTTTTCATAATCTATATTTTTACATTTTAAATTAAGTACTTCGCTTATACGCATACCTGTTCCAAAGAGCAATTTAAATATTAGATATACTTGTTTTTTCTTTCTAATATTATTGTTAGAATATTTTTCTTTTATTGCAGTAAAAATAGATTCCATTTCATCATTTGTATAAATATAGGGTATAAAATTTCTTTTAGCACTATAGTAATTTATTGGAATAATATAAGCATCAATTTCAATTCTACATAAATAAAGAGCGAATTGTCTAATTAAACTAGCATAAGCTGCTAAAGTAATGCTTTTGCATTTATTTTTTAATTTATGGCTTTCTATAAATGCTATAACTAGCTCTTTTGATAATTTCTTTTCTTCTATATTATTTTCAATTAAATATTTATCAAAGTTTTTAAGTTTCACAATTTCTGACTTGAATGAGTAACCATTACTTTTTTTATATTCTATATAAGATATTATTTCTTCTTTAAATACACTATTATAGTTCATCTTCAACCTCACAAAAACATTCTTTTAACTTTTCTTTATTAGTTCTTAAATATTGTTTAGTTGAATCTATATTGCAATGCCCTAGAGTTGATGTTATAGTTGTTATGGGAACGTTATCATTTAGTAGGCTGGTTGCAAGAGTCCTTCTAAATGAATGTATCCCTTTTTTTTCGTATTTAGATAGATCAATTCCTATTTTATTTGC
>CALVQM010000089.1 GCA_944358125.1 uncultured Bacilli bacterium | reverse complement strand
TATATTTTAAGTGATAAAGAAGAAAAAGTTCTTTCTACTTTAGCTACTACTTTTAGTACACCAGATCAAGTATATTCCATGCTTACGGATGCGGATATGAAGTTTGGTATGATTAAAAATCATTTAGGTGATAAAGAAATATTAGATGAGAAAAGTTATCATAAGTTTATTGAATCGCCTTATCGCAAAGAAAGAAAAATGGCTTTTACTAAATTATTTAGTACTTATGGAGAGTTTAAAAATGCTTATGCTAGTTTACTTGCTAGTGAGGTTAACAATAATAATAAAATTGCTAGTTTAAGAGGATATGCTAGTGCTTTAGAAGCATCTTTATATAATAATGATATTCCTGTAAGTATTTATGATAATTTAATTAAGACAGTCAAGAAAAATACGGCTCCATTGTCTAAATTTTGGAAATTAAAAAAAGCTATTTTAAGAGTACCAACTCTTCACTTATATGATACTTATGCTCCTATAAGTAAGGAAAGTGTAAAGAAGTATACAGAGAGTGAAGCGGAAGAACTTTTATATGAGGCTTTAAGTATATTAGGTAGTGAGTATATTACGGATTTAAAAAAAGCTTTTAAAGAACATTGGATTGATTTTTGTCCAAATGAGGGAAAAAGAAATGGTGCCTATTGTACAGCTTGTTATAATGTTCACCCTTATGTTTTATTAAGTTTTAATGGAACATTAGAAAGTGTTTCGACTCTGGCTCATGAACTAGGACATGCGATGCATTATTATTATGCAATTAAAAATCAATCTTTTGAAGATTATGGGTATTCAATTTTTGTAGCGGAAGTTGCTAGTCAAGTAAATCAGATTTTATTAAATAAATATTTAATTAGTAAAACAAATGATATAGAAGAAAAGAAATATTTGCTTGATGATTTAATTAAAGATTTTAAAGCAACTATTTATCGTCAAACCATGTTTGCTGATTTTGAGCGTACTATTCATGAAGCAGCTCAAACGGGTGAAGTTTTAACCTATGAATATTTATGTAATACATATTATGAGTTAAATAAAGAATATATGGGTAAGAATGTCATAATTGATGATTTAGTAAAATATGAATGGGAGAGAATTCCCCACTTCTATATGAATTTCTATGTTTATCAGTATGCAACGGCTTATGCAGCAGCGATTAAAATTGCTATGGATATATTAAATCATAAAGATGGAGCTTTAAAAAAATATTTAGAGTTTTTAGGTTTAGGTTGTACTAAAACACCGGTGGAGTCTTTAAAAATAGCTGGTGTAGATATGACTAAAGAAGAAACATTAAATGATGCTTTTGTTTATTTTGATGCTTTAGTTAACGAACTTAAAGAATTATATAAGCTGGAGGTGAAGAAGAATGAATAAAAAAGATTATTATGAAGTGCTTGGGGTTAGTAAGACGGCTTCTGATGAAGAAATTAAAAGAGCTTTTCGGAGACTTGCTAAACAATATCACCCTGATAATAAACAAACAGGAGATGAAGCTAAATTTAAAGAAGTAGGGGAAGCTTATGCCATTTTATCAGATCCAAGTAAAAGACGGCAATATGATCAATTTGGTCATCAAGCGTTCACAAATAATGGTAATGCTGGTTATAGTGGCTTTAGTGCCGATGACATAGATTTAGGTGATATTTTTAGTGAAATATTTGGTGGTGGTTTTAGTGGATTCTCTGGCTTTAGTTCTTTTGGTGGCCGAAGTGGGGCTAGAACTAATTCTAAACGGCCTAGAAAAGGGGCTGATAGTTTAGTTGGTGTTACCCTTGATTTTGAAGAAGCTATAAATGGTTGTAAAAAGACTATCACTTTGGATTTAAATGAGAAATGTGAATCTTGTCATGGAGTTGGGGGTTTTGATGAGAAAACTTGCCCAACTTGTGGGGGTAGTGGCAGAATTATTAGTGAACAAAGAAGTTTATTTGGTGTTTTTCAAACCCAAACCACTTGTAATGAATGTGGAGGAAGTGGCCGAGTATCCAAAACAATTTGTAGTGAGTGTAATGGAACTGGTAATGTTAAGAAACGTAAAGAAATTGAAGTTACTATTCCGGAAGGTGTTGATACCGGATATCAGTTACGGATAAGTGGTAAAGGTTCTGCAGGGATTAATGGAGGAGCTAATGGCGATATTTATATTGAATTTAAAGTACGTCCTCACCCTTTATTTGAAAGAGAAGATGAAGATATTTATTTAACGGTTCCTCTTACGATTACAGAAGCAGTTTTAGGTTGTAAAAAGGAAATTCCTACTTTAACAGGAAATGTTTTTCTAGAAGTTAAACCGGGAACAGCTAGTGGAGATAAAGTAAAACTTAAAGGAAAAGGCGTTAAGAAAGTAAATGCTTTTGGAAAAGGTAATATGTATGTAGTATATAAAGTAGTAGTACCAACCAAACTTTCGATGGCCCAAAAAAGATTATTTAAAGAACTAGCTGATACTAATTTAGAAGATTCTTTAGAGTTTAAAGAATTTAAGAAATATTTATAGACACAAAAAAGTGTCTATCTTTTTAGGAAAATTAGTTAGGTACTTGACTTTATTTTAAAAAAAGAGTATATTTTATAAGCGACTCGTAAGTAGGTGATAATATGAAGCCAAATATTATTAATGAAATTAAAAGTTTGGAAGTAAAAATTGGTAAAAAATTATTTCAAGAAGCAAAGGATCAAGAAATAAAAAGACCACCAAGTCCATTGCAAGCGAAAATATTAAAGTATATTTTAGATCATAAAGAAGAAGTGGTTTGTGGTAAAGATTTAGAAAATTATTTTCATATAAGTAAAGCGACTATTTCGGAAGTATTGATGGCGATGGAGAAACGAGCTATTATTAAGCGAATTAGTATGCCAGATGATGCTAGAAGTAAAAGAATAGTTCTTACTGATACAAGTTTAGAAAGATTTCAGGAATTAGAAAAAAACTTTCAAACTATTAATGATGAGTTGCTTCATAATGTTTCTGAAGAAGAGTTAGCAGTTTTTTTAACGGTTTTACAGAAAATGAAAAATAATATTTAGAAAGAGGGAGATGTTATGTTTAAGCTATTAAAGAATTTAACTAAAAAGGATTATGCTTTAATTGTTATTAGTACAATTTTAATTATTTTTCAAGTTTGGCTTGATTTAAAACTGCCAGATTACATGGCTAATATTACGAGTTTAATTCAAAGTGCTCATGATCCATTAGAAGGTATTCTTAAAAATGGGGGATATATGCTTTTATGTGCGGGAGGAAGTTTAGCAGCGGCTATTATTGTAGGTTATATTACTTCCCTCATTTCTGCTAAATTTTCTTCTAATGTTCGAAAGAAGATTTATAATCAAGTAGAAAATTTTGGTATGGAAGAAATTAAGAAGTTTTCTACTAGTAGTTTGATTACAAGAACAACGAATGATATTACTAATGTCCAAATGCTTCTTTCTATGGGCTTACAATTATTAATTAAAGCTCCAATAACTGCTATATGGGCAATATTTAAAATTTTAAATAAGGGTTGGCAATGGAGTTTAATTACGGGTATAGCAGTCTTTGTTCTTTTATTAGTAGTTGTTTTACTGATGATTTTAGTTATACCAAAATTTAAAGTAGTTCAAAAATTAATTGATAAAATTAATAATAATACTAGAGAACAATTAACAGGTATAAGAGTTATTAGGGCTTTTAATGCTGAAGAATATCAAGAAGAAAAATTTGAAGAAGCGAATAAAGAGCTTACGAAAACACAAATGTTTAATCAAAGAATGATGGCTATTATGTCACCAATTATGTATTTAATTATGAATTTACTTACTTTAGGTATTTATTTTATTGGAGCTAGTTTAATTAATGAGGCTTTAATGATAGATAAAATTACTATCTTTAGTAATATGGTAGTATTTTCAAGTTATGCTATGCAAGTTATTATGTCATTCTTGATGCTATCAATGATATTTATTATGTATCCAAGAGCAAGTGTATCAGCAAGTCGTATTAATGAAGTATTAGATACTAAATCATCTATTAAAGATGGTAAGTTTGATGGTAAAACGAAAACTTTTGGTAAAGTAGAATTTAAGAATGTATCTTTTAAATATCCTGATGGGGAAGAGTATGTGCTTAAAAATATTTCTTTTGTAGCAAATAAGGGTGATACGGTAGCTTTTATTGGTTCGACTGGTTCTGGTAAGTCTACTTTAGTAAATTTATTGTTACGGTTTTATGATGTAACAGAAGGACAAATATTAATTGATGATGTTGATATTAAAAAATATAAGTTAGAAGAATTATATAATAAATTTGGTTATGTTCCCCAAAAAGCGATTATGTTTCGAGGTAGTATTGAAGAAAATGTTAATTATGGTGATAATGGTAAAGGGGCTATTGCT
>CALVQM010000088.1 GCA_944358125.1 uncultured Bacilli bacterium | reverse complement strand
ATGTATATGGGTATTTTTATTTCGGATATCCAAATTTAAATTTATATATAATTCGGATTTCGATATTTTAATGAACAAAAGTGTAAATTAGTTTGTAATTTAGATAGTTCTATGATATAATGGTAAGGATCCAAGAAAAGACAATCCGCTTGACAGCTTAATAGCTTAATAGTTTGACAGGTTGACATGCTTGACAATAAAATTAAATGTTAATGATTGTTGGTTAATATATAAAGAGAGGATGTGGATATATGGCTAATTTAGTTGACAAGATTAATGAACGTCATATTAGACACGATATACCTGAATTTCGTGTAGGAGACACTGTACGTGTTGATGTTTGGGTTAAAGAAGGAAAGAAAGAGAGAATCCAAGCTTTTGAAGGCTTAGTTGTAGCTAAAAAAGGTAGTGGTGTATCTGAAACTTTTTCAGTAAGAAAAAAATCAGGTGGCATTGGAGTAACTCGTATATTTCCTGTTAACGCACCTACAATTGACAAAATCGTTGTTGTTAGAAAAGGTTTAGTTAGAAGAGCAAAACTTAACTTTATTAAAGGTATGCGTAAAGAATATCGTGTTAAAGAAAGAAATTAATTTTCTTTTTTTTTGCGTAAGTTTTCTTGAATATGTTCTAAAAACGTGATACTATTAATCTATGTGTTAAATGGAGGGTAAAATGAAATTATTAAAAAGTTTAATTCCTTATATAATTATTATTGTTATTGTGGTGTTTGTTAGGACATTTATTATTACACCTGTTAAAGTAAATGGAACAAGTATGTATCCTACTTTAGAGGGAAATGAAATTATGCTTTTAAATAAATTGGGGACTATTGATCGGTTTGATATTGTTGTTTTAAAATTAGATGGGGAAAATAATAATTTAATTAAAAGGATTATTGGGCTTCCTGGAGAAAAAGTTGAAATTAAAGATAATGAAATTTATATTAATGATGAATTATTGGAAGATGATTATGGATATGGGGTTACTTATAATATTGATGCGGTTACTTTAGCAGATGATGAATATTTTATTTTAGGAGATAATCGGATTGTTTCGTTAGATAGTAGAGTATTTGGGAAGATAAATAGAAGTGAAATTAAAGGGACAACTAACTTTATTATGTATCCGTTTAGTAAAATAGGAAAAGTAGAATAAATGAGAAGATTTTTTCTCTTTTTTTCTTGCAGAATGGGCAAAATCCTTTTATAATAAAGGTATTGTGAAAAATGGGTAAAGGAAGTGAGTGAATGAAGCAAGTAATATTTGCAACGGGAAATTCTAGTAAAATTAAGAGATTTCAGGAAGGGCTTAAAGATAAGAATATAGAATTACTATCTTTAAGGGACGTACATTTAACATTAGATGTTGAAGAAAATGGAAGTACGGCTATAGAAAATGCTTTAATTAAAGCTAGAGCATGCTTTAAAAAAACTGGTAAGCCTTCGATAGGAATGGATGATACTTTATATATGGAAAATGTACCTTTAGATAAACAACCAGGATTATTTGTTAGAAGAGTAAATGGTAAGTCTTTAACTGATGAGGAAATGATTAAGTATTATACGAGTTTAGTTAAAGAATATGGTAATGATGGGAGAATTAATTCTAAATGGATATATGGCTTGGCCGTTATTAATGAATTAGGAGAAGAAGCAACTTATACTTGGAGTAAAGATGATTTTTATATGGTAAGTGAGCCATCACCTATTATTAATCCAGGATATCCTCTTAATTCAATATCTAAATATAAAATTTTAGATAAGTATTTTACCGATATTACAGATGAAGATAAAGAAAAAATTCGGATTAATGAAGATGATGTTGTGGCATTTATTGCTGATCATGTTGGAGATTAATATGGAAAAAATAGCGGTTATTTCTGATATTCATGGGAATTATAGAGCTTTAAAAAAGGTACTATCTGATATAAAAAAGAGGGGAATAGAGAATATTTATTGTTTAGGAGATGTGATAGGGAAAGGAAGTAGACCTAATGAATGTTTAGATTTATTAAAAGATGCGGTGATGGTTTATGGAAATTGGGAAGATTTTTTTAATAACAAAATATGTTCTAGTGATTTTGCTTTAGAAAGACATAAATTATTAGATGAAAAACTTTCTTTAGAAAATAAAGTAAGATTAAAAAATTTACCTCTTTGTTATGAATTATATATTAGTGGTAGATTAGTAAGAATGTTTCATGCTAATCCGCATAACGCTTGGGATAGTATATTGTCCATAGATAGATTAGATAAACTTTATGAACAGTTTTTACCTACCAAAAATACTAGTGATAAGATGGCTGATGTTGTAATATATGCTCATACTCATGCTCAAGCTTTACTGCGATTATATAATAGAGTTTTAATTAATGTCGGTTCCGTTGGTAATGCTTTTGACATAATAAGAAATAGGAAAAAAGATGGTGATGTAAAAAATACTACTACTGCTAATTATTTGATTATTGAAGGTGTAATTAATAGTAAGAAACATGCCGATATTCGATTTGAGTTTGTTTCTTTAGATTATGATATTAATTTAGAATTAGAAGAAAGTAAAGATAATCCGGAATTAGATAATTATGCTAAAGAATTATTAATGGGAGAATTTAGAAATGTAGGAAAATATCAAAATAATTTTGCATCATCGTATTATGATATTAATCATTTATAATGGTTATATATAATTAAAGTTTCTAAAGCAACAAAATTTAGAATAGGGGCAACTAAAATATTAAAAGAATATATGATTAAAGGGTTTATTATGGACGATGAAAGATTAAAAAATCCCGAGTTTATTTTTGGCGAAGATTATTTTGATGAAATGTTAGATCGTATTTGAAATATTCGTTCTAGTGAAAGAAGATTTTATCAAAAAATAACGGATATATATTCTTTATGTAGCATCGATTATGACAAAGATTCAGAAATTACAAAGAATTTTTTAAAACGTTTCAGAATAATTTGCACTGTGCAATTACTGGTCAAACAGTTGCAGAGTATATAATTAGGATAGATGCTGAAAAAGAACATATGGTCCTTACAAATTGGGTAAATTGTACCAAATGACACGAAATAGTAAAATTGCTTTATTTTAAAGGGAACTACGATAATAAATGTATTATGTTAAATAAATTAAAAAGCAGGGAAGATGAAGAAGTGTTTACTGTTGTAGTATCAATTATTAAATGATGGGAGGAATAATAATGAACAAACTTGGAAATATAATTATTTATAAAGATAAAGATGGTAATAATAATATAGAAGTTAAATTGCAAGATAATACTGTTTGGCTAAATCAAGAACAATTAGTAAAATTATATAATTCCAGTAAATCTAATATATCAGAACACATAAAGCATATATTTGAAGAAGGAGAGTTAGATGAATTATCAACTGTTCGGAAATTCCGAACAGTTGCCTCAAATGGTAAAACATACAATATGAATTATTATAATCTTGATATGATTGTAGCGATAGGTTTTAGGGTGAAATCTAATATTGGTACAAATTTTAGAAAATGGGCAAATGAGAGATTAACTGAATATATGATAAAAGGTTTTACTATGAATGATGATCTATTAAAACGAGCTGGTGGCGGACTATATTTTGACGAATTGCTTGCAAGAATTAGAGATATTAGATCATCGGAAAAAGTTTTTTGGAGAAAAATATTAGATATATATGCGACAAGTGTTGATTATGATCCTAAATCAAAAATAACACAAGATTTTTTTAAAACTGTTCAAAATAAAATGCATTGGGCAGTACATGGACATACAGCTGCAGAAATTATAGTTGAAAGAGCCGATGGTAATAAAGATTTTATGGGGTTAACAACATTTAGTGGAGACTATCCAACATTATTAGATGCTGCAATTGCCAAAAATTATTTAACAGATAAAGAATTAGATATTTTAAACCGAATTGTATCAATGTATTTAGATTATGCAGAATTACAAGCAATTGAGGAAAAGCCAATGACTATGCAGGATTGGGTTAAAGAACTAAATTATTTTCTTTCAATGAATAGAAAAGATATATTAAAAGGTATTGGAAAGGTTAGCCATGAAGAAGCTTTAAATCATGCAAAAAAAGAATATGGTAAATATAAAAATAGAATTGCATTAAGCCCTAGTGAAGTAGAACTGCATTACTTACAAAGTATTAAAGATTTAGAAATGATTGACACGAAAAAATAGGCATGTGATAAGTCTTTAACAGAGTTTGAAATATATAGAATTAAACAGGACAGTTTATATAAGATTTTGATTTATTATTAGAAGAAGCAGAGAAAGGAAAGAAGTGATGAAAATGAATAATAATCCAATTAACTGGTTGATTACGATTTATTGCAACCCCTAGCAAAAACCTTATAAATAAAGGCTTTTCTTGATTTTTGATCT
>CALVQM010000087.1 GCA_944358125.1 uncultured Bacilli bacterium | reverse complement strand
ATTTATATTTCTTAGATTTAAATACTTTTTCAGACTCTTAAAACATATAAAAACGAACTATCTCTAGTTCGACTAATCACCCATGGTGCGATAGTTAAGATAGTTCGAAACCATCACAACAAATAAATAAACAATATAATTCTATAACCATTATACCATGACTTTTACTAATTTTATAAATAATTTTTATAAAAATGAAAAAGACCTAAGGCTTCTAAAGTTTCCTAGGCACTTTTCAATATTATTATATGTTATGAATTAATATTTATACAATATAATAGTCCTTATCAAATCCCATTACTTTTAATACTTCATCAATAGTAATTGAAGTTAGATTATCTTTTAATGTATCTAATTCTTTTTTAATTAAACTTTTCATTTCTATTGCTTGATCATTTTCTAAAAGTAATTCTAATGATTTAATTATTATATACATATTGGTATGTAATGCTTTATCAGGAGATTTTTTAGTTTTATCTAGTCTAATATAGAATGTACTTCTATAAGTATATAATCTATCATCATGAGCTGCTATATTACGAACTGAAGTTAAATTACCAAGAATATTTTTTAATATTCTATCATTAATATGAAATTGCTTACTTATTTCTTGTCTATCTTGTTGTTTCATTAAACCATAAAACTTACTTATAGTTCCAAGTGATAATATTTTAGTAACAACCCAAGGTGGAACAAATCCATATTTACTCATATAATGAGTTATTGCATCATGTTTACCATTTCCTTTATCAATTTCATTTTTTATTTCTTCAATTAATATTTCTATATGTTCTAAGTTAGAATCATCATCCTTTAAATCAAAATTATTGATATCTAAATAATCTTCTAATCCATACTTTTCAGCAAATAAATTGGCAATTTTAGTTTTTATTACTGCCTCTATTTCAAGAATATATTTAAGCATTATTATCTTTAAATTTTTATCAAACTTATACATTGCAAATATTTCTTCAAATGAAGCATTACCTTTATAATTATCTCCTAATTTAAATATCCATTTATAGGAGTTTACTATTGAATAATAAGAATACTTTTCAATTAAATATCTAGCATTATTATCATCTTTTATTGATACACCTTTTGAAGTTAATATTTCTATTAATTCATTTGTTGATTTAAATTCTTTAACCATTTTTACCTCCTATAAAATGAAAAAGACCTAGGGCTTCAAAAGTTTCCTAGGCACATCTCGATAAATAATATACACTATTTATTGATAAAATGCAATACTTTTGAAGAAATTTTCTAATCATAATCTATACTAACTGATATTTTATCTCTTGCAACACATATTTCATCTTTTATAATATAACATTCAACATAATGTGGACCATAAAAATTTGTAGATTCATTTAAATAATCTATTCCTTTTTTTATTTGACCTCTAATACAATTTCTACGAATCGCTTCATATCCGACATTTCTAACTTTCCAATAAATATCATATGGTTTAGGAATATTATTTTCAACTATCATAAATTTCAATTTGCGGTTCTGTTTAATCATAAATTTTTTCTTTATAAATTCACTTAATAATCCTGTTCTAAACCCATTTTGGGTTATTTCACAATCTATTTTTAATGAGTACATAATATAAACTGGAAAAATTTCTTCAATGAATTGTTCGTCATTTGAATACCCATATTCATTTGCAGATTGCTCACTAATAGGGAATCTACTCCCAAATAATTCTCTTAACGTAGATGATTCATCCGTGCTATTTGAAAGTTTATTATAAGCTTTCTTGCCTTTCTTTATGAAATTAAAATTTTTATTTTCTATTATTTGGTTACTTCCCATAGCATTCCATTGTTTTCTATTTTCATCTTGATCGCTTAGGTATTTAAATACACTTTTTAAAAGTTCATAATAATCACTTTTTGATTTCCATTTATATTCAGGATTATTATCTAAAAAATCTTTAATTAAGGTATCTATCAACAATCCACAAATAGTTACACCATTATTTGCTTTCCATTCTCTTATCATTTGGCATATATCACGATATGTAGATGTATTATTTATCATATTATTTGCTTCTTCTATTTCAAGTATAGGTTTAGTTATTTTCCAACTACCACTATCATGTGTATCTGGATATTTATAAGAATTATTATCTTGCTTAAAACCAGGAACTAATTCTATTTTATATTTTGTAAATGATATAACAACAACTTGTCCATCTCCTTTAATATCTGTTGATGGATATTTTTCTTTTAAAACATCTCGTATTTCGTTTAAAAGTTGAGATTGTCCATTACTTTCATAATCATCAAATCTTTCAAATACTTCATCTGGAAGTTCATAAATAACATCTATATCACTTTCTCCTTTAATAAATGTGTTTCTTCCCATAGAACCTACCATTAGATAATTATCTGTTGTGGAATTATCATAATACTTCTGATTTAATTTTTTAGCTATTCCCTCTAAAGAAGTGTTTATGTCATCAAAATTATCAATTTGCAAATTACTTATAAACTCATTAAAATCATCTTTCACTTGCATCATTCACTTTCTTCAAAAAATTCATTATTTACTTCTTCATCTTTACGAACTTTAAGTTTATATTCAACATATTTCATTATTCTTTTTGATGCAGTTTCAAGATTAGAATAAATATTTTTTCGATATTCTAAATTTTCTTCTAGTTTATTTTTTGCAAATTCATAATCAATAATATCATTTTCTAAATATTCCATATTCATAGTTAATAATTTTTTCATATACCATAAATTATTTACATTCTCATTTGTTATTCTAATTCTATTATCAAAATCAGAAAAGTTTATCACATTATCAAATATTATTGATATAGTTGAAACAGCACACGAAATTAAAGCTCCTGTGTACTTTTCATAGTATAAAAATAATACCGATACAAAACTTGATAAACCAATTAATAATTCCTTACATATCTTGTATATTTTATTTTTCTTTTTCAAATCATCAAGTATTGTTGCTTGAATCTTATGTGTCCAAATTATTTCACTAATATTGTCACGATACAATTTCATAATAGTTTCTTTTTCATTATTTACTTTTTTCATTTCTACTGACCCCTACTACTAAAAAAGAGCATAGTATTCCTTATATATAAATAATAAGTCTTTACTAGCCCTTAATTCTTTACTTTCTTACTAATGTTTTAGGTTTATCTTCTTTTTTAGAAGTTATTTCTTTAATTGTATTATCAAGTGTACTAACTATTGCTTCAATTGGAACTCCACTTTCATAAGCAGTTATAACCATATTTGATAATGAATCCAATGTAGCATTAATTTGATCTACATTATCTTGCTTTTTTCCAATAATAATATCATTAAAATCAATAAATTTTTTGTCATCTTCTAATGATGCTTTATTGAAGAAGAATACAGTTCCTTGTTCAACTAAAATTCCAATTTCAAAACCAAAATCATTTAATTTAACCCTATAAAAATTACCAAACTCACAAGGTATAGGATAAATATAGTTTTGTTGTGAATATTTATCAATGCCCTCATAGAACAAGCATAATTTTTCAACATTTTCTCTATCGGATTCACTTATTTTTTCTGGAAAATACAACCAGTCATCATCAGAAAATTCATCTTTGTCTTGAGTAAATTGATTAAGCCATTCAATATAAGCAGTATTAGACATCATACTCTTAATTTTTTCACTTTTAACTTTTTCTTTAGCAATATACTCCTCAACCCATTTATTCATTCTTGCTTTTCCTTCTGGTGTTTCCATGTCTTTTAATATTTTTTCAGCTGCGTTCATAGTAAAACCTCCCTTGCACTAAATATTATAACATACTTTTTGCTATTTTGAACAAATTATTATCTCTCAAAGTCATCTTTTTCTTTGCTTAAATCTAATTCTTCTATGTCATCATCATCTAAGACATTATCATTATACATTTCATTGGCAACATCAATATATTTATCATCTTTATCATACCAACTATGAAGTTTATCATGTAAGAAGGATATTAACTTACTAAATTTATCTTTCCAATAATCTATTGTATCTTTTAAATGGATTGTCTACTCTATGGGGTGCATTTTAAATATATAGTGTTTTTTTATTTGATTGCCATTTGATTATTTACAAATAATATTTAATTTAAATGTATTAAATATAATAAATTATATCAATTTATATTTCTTAGATTTAAATACTTTTTCAGACTCTTAAAACATATAAAAACGAACTATCTCTAGTTCGACTAATTTCCCAATGGTGCCGCAACGGAGAATTGAACGCCGATTAAAGCCTTACCATGGCCTCGTAATACCTTTATACTATTGCGGCATGACTTAATTATATAATATTTTATTCATCTTTTCAATAAAAAGTTACAAATAAAAAGAATATATAAACTAAAATTACATATTCTTATTGATTTCATTCATAAATTCACTTTGAATCTCTTTAAGCCTATCTGTACTCGAAGCTTCAA
>CALVQM010000086.1 GCA_944358125.1 uncultured Bacilli bacterium | reverse complement strand
TTTCTTTCTTCTCTTTTTATTTCTTTGTTAATTAGCATGGGAAGCATGACATTTTCATATGCTTTTAAATGTTCATCTAAATAAAAATCTTGGAAAACAAAACCAATATATTTCATTCTTAAGTTGGCTAGTTCGTCATCTTTTAATTTGCTTATATCTTTGTTATTGATGGTAATTCTGCCACTGGTAAGTGTTTCAATTAAGCCTAAAATGGATATTAAAGTAGATTTACCAGAACCACTGTGTCCCATAATGGCATATAATTTTCCTGGTTTAAATTCATATGATACATTATCTAAAGCTTTAACTTCATCATTTTTTGTTTTGTAAACCTTACAGACATTCTCAATATTCATAACACTTGACTCCTATCTTTACACTTATTATAGCATATTTAACAGCAAAAAAATAGAAGTTTTGGCAACCTTTGTCGAACGTGTTTAAAAACAAACTCTTTTGTACTATATTAAAGTAGCAAAGGAGAAGTGGATATGTTAAAAGTGGATATGGAGTATGAGAAAGGAATTTTATATGTTAGGTTAAAAGGTGTTCTGGATAGGAAAGTGTGCTATAAGATTAATAATTATGTAGTACCAGTAGTGCTTAAGCATAAGATTAAATATTTAGTGTTTAATTTATATGAACTGGAAAATATTGATGAGTCAGGATTAGATTCTTTACTTAATACTAAATGTGCCATACGTACTAATAAGGGTAAGATATGTTTATGTGAAGTTAGCGATTTTTTGAGAGAAAAAATGAAAAGACTTAGACTAAAAGTAGCTAGTAATGAACTTGCTGCTTATAAGCTTATTAATATATAATGACAACGAATGAATTAATTGAAGCTCATATGGGCTTAATAAAAAAAATCGCTAATAAATTTTATAATGTATCTAGAGAGGATTTAATTCAGGTAGGAGTTATCGGACTTTTAAAGGCTTATCAAAACTATCGAAAAACATGTGAAGCTAAATTTAGTACCTATGCTTATCCTTATATATTTGGCGAGATGTATCAGTTAGTTAATTCTAATAGAGATATTAAAGTTAGTAAAGAGTTATTAAAAATATATAAGGGAGTTGAAAAAACAAGATATGAGTTAGCTCAAAGGTTGGGTTATGTTCCATCAGATAAGGAAGTAGCTAACTTTTTAGAGATGGATTATAATTTGGTAAGAGAAGCTGTAGCGTGTAGTAGTGCTATGATATCTTTAGATGATGAAGCTAGTGAACTTAATTTACATGAGGTGATACCTGATAAGCGAGAGATAAATCCTGATTTAAAAATTGATATTGATGATAGTTTTAAAGTGTTAAATTCTGATGAGCAAAAAATTATTAGAGCTCGTTACTTTGAAGATTTAACGCAAAGTGAAGTAGCTAAAAAGCTTAATATGACACAAGTGATGGTAAGTCGTTATGAAAAAAGAAGTTTAGAAAAGATGAAAATGGCATTATTGTGATACTTTAGGTTTTCCTAAAGTGTTTTTTGTGTTATAATAAGTTTACTTGCTGAAGTAGCTCAGTCGGTAGAGCAACGCACTCGTAATGCGTAGGTCGCAGGTTCGATTCCCGTCTTCAGCACCATGTAGTTATTAGCTCCGTAAATACGGGGTTTTTTATTTATTTATTGTTATTTGCGTAACATTTACGTGACATTTTTCCTTTCTAATTTATATATTTCGCAATTTTACATCTAATTTTTTTTGTATTTTATTAAAGATGATTACAAAAGTGTGATTATTTTACTTAAATTCTTTGCAAAAGTGTGATAAAAAGCAGTATATTATGTGCAAAAATGTGATATAATGATATTGGTGGTGATAATTTTATGCAAAGGTTTATAATGGAGAAATTAATTGATTGGAAAAATGATAAGAATAGAAAGCCTTTAATTTTAAAGGGTGCAAGACAAGTTGGTAAGACATATATATTACAAGAATTTGGTGCTAACTATTATGAAAATACAGCATATTTTAATTTTGATCATGATGAAGGTTTAGCAGAGTTGTTTTTAAATACTAAAGATCCTAAAAGAATTGTTGAACAATTGTCTTTGGCTGCTGGGAAAAAAATAAATCCCCATACAACATTAATAATTTTTGATGAAATTCAAGAATGTCCTAATGCGTTAAATTCGTTGAAATATTTTTGCGAAGAGGCTAGTGAATATCATGTTGCTTGTGCTGGTTCTTTACTTGGCATTAGACTTTCTAAAACGTCTTTTCCAGTTGGGAAAGTAGATTTCTTAAATTTATATCCTATGACTTTTAGTGAATTTTTAATAGCAGATGGTTCAGAAAATTTAGTTGTAGTTATGAAGCAAATGAAAGAAATACGGAAAATTCCTAAATTGTTTGAAGAACAATTAATAGAAAAATTAAAAGTTTATTACATTGTTGGAGGAATGCCTGAAGCCGTATTTAGTTGGGTTAATGACAAAGATATAGAAAAAGTTAATAAAATTCAAAAGAATATTTTAGATTCATATGAAAGTGATTTTTCAAAACATACAGATGCTAGCGAAGCTAATAAAATATCTTTGATTTGGAACGGTGTGCCTTCACAATTGGCTAAAGAGAACAAAAAATTTGTTTATCAAGTAGTAAAAGATGGTGCTCGTGCTAGAGAATATGAAAGTGCTTTAAATTGGTTAAATGATGCTAATTTGATTTCTAAATGTTATTTAGTACGTAAATGTGCATTTCCTTTAAAAGCATATAATGATTTATCAGCTTTTAAAATTTATATGAATGATGTGGGACTTTTAAGAAGAATGTCTAATTTAGATAGTAAAATAATTTTAGAAGGGAATAAACTTTTTGAAGAATTTAAGGGGTCATTTACAGAAAATTATGTTGCTAATATGTTAACGTATGTATTAGGTGAGGCTCCTAACTATTATACTTTTGATAGAAATAAAATTGATTTTGTTATACAAAAAAATAATAAAATAATTCCTATAGAAGTAAAATCCGATAAAAGTACTAATCATAATAGTTTGACAAAATATAATATGAAAAATGATAATGAAATATCTTTTAGATTTTCATTAAATAATTTGAGTAAAGATGGTAAAATAATAAATGTTCCCCTTTACTTTATAGAGTATATTAATTATTTGAATTTGGATTAGAAAGAAAATGAAGTGATATGTAGGTTTAGTTAGTATTTATTACTAACTATTTTTGTTTGATAATTTTTAATGTATTGTCTAATTAGTGTTAAATTGCTGTAGGTAAATTGACAATAGAACTTTTTATGTGATATTATGAATTTCCCGCTAAAAAAATGAAAGGAGTTCATTTATATTGTTTTATTTTTATTTGATAAGTATACCTATTAGTGTAGTCGTTATGCATTTAACGACGATTTCTTTTCTAGAGAGGTTAAAAAAAGACGGAATACAGATTACTGATAATAGAGGTATTGTGATAAAGATTAAAGAAATACTTTTGTTAATATTTAAAGTATGTTGTCCAATATTTAATATTTTTTATGTTATTTATCAGTTATCTTTTTCTAAAACTATTTATCAAAAAATGATTACTAAATCGTTTTTAGATGGAAATGCGGTTTTTAAAGATAAGCACCATCATAAGTTTAAAGAAGTTTAAAAAATGGAGGTATGATATGGTAAATTTTAAATTAATGAAAACAACTTTTGGAGGTATGAAGATATCTTTAAATGAAGATATTTTATTTTCTTTTGATAAAGGACCTAATATTATGGATATTCTTTATTCTTATAATTTACAAGATGTTACTTCATTATTAAAGTCATCTTGGAACAAATTAAGAGATTTTGCTTTAAAACATATTGATCTCAATATGGAAATAAAAAGGCTTTTAGATAATTGTAGTTTTCAAAATTTTGATGTTTATAAACCAATTACTATTGATCCTTTAATTGTTTATGATGAAAAGAAGATTAGTGCATTATTGCCTCATGATTATACTTTGTATTGTGTAGATAAATCTTTAGGCTTTTCTAATAAATATTTTCGTGAAGTAGGAAATAATAATTTGGAAAAAATAAGTGTTCATATTCCCAGTAAAGTTTTTGTAGGGGATTATAATCCTTTTGAAGGAGGCATAGCTGTTTGTAAACCATACTTTGCTTTATTAACTTTGAAAGATTTTGTTTTATCTAAATTTAGTAAAGTAAGTTTAAATCGAGAAGGAGTGTGTGTAGTTCCTCTTGGGTATACTTTATATGCGAAAGATAGAAATATGGATAACATTCTTAAAGTAGGTGAAGATGCTAAAAAGTCTAAATATGTATTTGTTAATGGTGCTAATGTAGATAATTATGTTATAATTCAAGATGAGTTTTATTATTCATTTTTGTTAATTGATGAAATTCAAGGAATTGTGGAAGAAGAATTTTACACGAAAAGAAATGGCTTGTTTTGATTGTATTTTTAGTTGATTTTTTAGAGAGACTATAATATAATAATGATGTAAGTTTTATCTCGGTTTAAATTTACTCCTATAATTTTTACTTGGATAGAACCGT
>CALVQM010000085.1 GCA_944358125.1 uncultured Bacilli bacterium | reverse complement strand
AAAGAAATGAAAGAACTAAAGAAAAAATATAACTTAAAAGATAGTGATTTTATTATTGGATCAGTAGGTCGTATTGCTATTGAAAAAAGTTTTGATGAATTAATTAAATATACCAAAATATTAATTAATAAAAATAATAAAATCAAACTAATTATTGTTGGCGATGGTCCGGAAATAGATAATCTAAAAAAGCTATGTAAAGACTTAAAAATAGATAAGAATGTCTTTTTTACTGGTAAAGTAAAATATGATTTAATACCTGCTTATTATAATTTATTTAATATTTTAGTATCATTTTCTAAAACTGAAACCCAAGGACTTACTATCATTGAAGCTCTAGCCTCTTCTACACCTGCTCTATGTATTAATGATGATAGCTTCAAAAAAATGATTACTCATGAATATAATGGTTATTTATTTCAAGATGGTAAAGAATATATTAATTTAGTCAAATATTTAATAAGCAATAAAAAAATATATAACAAATTAACCCATAATGCTCTATTAAGTGTTGAAGAATATTCTAAAGAAACTTTTGCTAAAAAAGTATTAGAAGTATATCAAAAAGCTATTGAAAGAAAAAAAGACTTGTAATAATGAAACTACCAGAAATATAGTTATCATATTAAAGTCTTTTTTAATCATTATCCTTTAATAGCCAATCTAATACATTTATCTTTTTAATTCCATCAAAATCAGCATCCAAATCATCATCTAATGTTAATATATATTTTGGATAATTATCGTCTATTCTTTTTAAAGGCATTAACTCTCTATCTAGAATGCCATTTGCTTTATCATTTTCCCCTCTAATAGTTAATGCTACCTGATAATAAACCGTATTTTCAGGCTTTTTAGCAACAAAATCGACTTCTAAATCATCATACTTTCCAATATATACGTCATAACCTCGCCTTAATAATTCTAAATACACAACATTTTCCAAAATATGTCCCATATCTCTACCAGAACTTTGTCCTAACATATAATATCTTAACCCAATATCAACTACATAATATTTTTCTTGAGTTTTTAAAAATTTTTTGCCTTTTATATCATAACGACCAGCTTTAAATACTAAATAACTATCCATAAGTGCATCAACATAATTAGCAATAGTATTATAAGATTTTTTCCCTTCAATTCCTTCAATATTATCAGTTATACTTTTTATACTAGTTCTATTACCTATATTATCATATAAATATTTAGTAACTCTCTCCAAAATATTTCTATCTGTTATATTTTTTCTTTGCATCACATCCTTAAATAAAACTGTATTATATATTCCATCTAAAAACATTGTAATATTTAAAGGGTTAATCTTATATAATTCTATTGCCTGTGGAAAAGAACTATATCTTAAATAATCTCTAAATTTTCTAGATATATCTGTTTTATCTGCAAAAGCAGAAACATACTCTTTAAAAGATAAAGGTAACATTTTTATTTCAACATATCTACCAGTAAGTAATGTTGCTAGTTCAGAGGATAATAAATATGCATTTGAACCAGTTATATATAAATCAACATCTTTATTTATAAATAAACTATCAACTGTTTTTTCAAATTCACTTACATTTTGAACTTCATCTAAAAAAACATAAGTTTTTTCCCCTATAACCAATTTATCTTTTATATATTTATGCAATTTCTTTCTATCTAATAACTCTTCATAATCAGCATTCTCAAAGTTAATAGATATTATTTGCTCTTCTTTTATTCCGTTATTTCGCAAATAATCCTGATAAATTTCTAGTAACGTCGATTTCCCACATCTCCGTATTCCTGTAATAACTTTTATAATCTGTTGATCTTTAAAATTTTTTAATATTGATAAATAATTATCTCTATTTATTCTTTCCATAAAATTTTCTCCTAACATTACAATTATATCTCGTATTAGCATTATAGTCAAGTTTTTTCAAGCAAATGAAAAAACTATATATTTTTTAGAACTTTTTTCAAAAAAGCAAAATATTACAAAGAAAAAATAAGCCAACACCGCTTATTTTTTCTTTCTGTCATCTTTTTTATCAGATTTAGGTAAAGCTTGTTTTCTTGATAAGTTAAGTCTGCCTCTATTATCATAACCTAAAGCTTTAACAAGTATTTTATCACCAACACTTACCAATTCTTTTGGTTTATCTACTCTCTTATGATCTAACTCGGATACATGCACTAACCCTTCACAACCTGGCCATAATTCTACAAAGCACCCAAACTCTTCTACTTTTACTACTTTACCCGTATAAATAGCTCCTTCTTCTACTTCTCTTGCCACATCTTCAATCATTTTTCTTGTTTTAGCTATAATACTTGCATCTGTATGATATATAATTACTCTTCCATCATCTTCTAAATCTACTTTAACCGCATCTTTATCATTAACGCTCTTAACGTTACTAGCTTCCAAAATAATTTTCGTAATCATATCTCCACCGCGACCAATAACATCTTTAATCTTTTCCGGATTAATTTTAAATGTATCAATTTTAGGTGCATATTTTGATAGACTCTTACGAGGTTCTGGAATGCAGTCTGCCATAACATCAAGTATCTGCATTCTAGCTTTTTTAGCTTGAGCCAATGCTTCTTTTAAAATCTTTTCCGTAACACCTTTAATCTTAATATCCATTTGTAGTGCTGTAATACCTTTTTTCGTACCTGCTACTTTAAAGTCCATATCTCCCATATGATCTTCAAGTCCTTGAATATCGGTAAGTATGGTATGTTTCTTTTTATCAGAAGACTCAATAAGTCCCATGGCAATACCTGCAACTGGTGCCTTAATTGGTACACCGGCTGCCATTAAACTTAAACACCCAGCACAAATTGTTGCTTGACTACTGCTTCCATTAGACTCAAGTATTTCACTAACAACCCGAATTGTATAAGGAAATTCTTCTTCGCTAGGTATTACTTGAGCTAAAGCTCTTTCCCCTAAAGCTCCATGTCCTATTTCTCTTCTACCAGGTGCCCCATATCTTCCTGTCTCGCCTACTGAAAAAGCTGGGAAATTATAATGTAACATAAATCTTTTAGAATCTTCAAGTCCTAAACCATCAAGTATTTGATGTTCCCCAATAGCTCCCAAAGTAGTTGTCGCAAGAGCTTGTGTTTCTCCTCTTGTAAATACTGCTGAACCATGTGTACGAGGCAGTAAATCTATTAAGCAAGATAAAGGCCTAATTTCGTCCATTGCTCTTCCATCTGGACGAATATGTTTATCCGTAATTAATTTTCTTACTTCTTCTCCCTCAATTAAATGAACAATCTTCTCTACTTGTTTTAACTTTTCTTCTAAATCTTCTGCTTCTTGATAAACTTCTGTAAAATGTTCAAGTGCTTTATCTTTAACTGCATCAATTGCCGCATATTTCTCTAACTTATCTTTAATTTGAATAGCTGCAAGCATATCACTAGTTGCAAACTCTCTTACAGCCATATCAATTTCTGAATCTAATTCTGCTTTAGGAAGTTCTATTTTTTCTTCACCAATTTCCTCAATAATTTCTTGTTGGAATTTACATAATACTTTTAAAGTTTCATGTCCAAACATTAAAGCTTCAAGCATTTCTTTTTCTGATAATTCCTGTGCTCCAGCTTCAACCATACATATAGCATCTTTTGTACCGGCAACCGTTAAAGATAAAGTAGTATTTTCTACTTGTTCTGCCGTTGGGTTAATTACAAGCTTTCCATCTACTTTACCCACAATAACCCCACTTACAGGACCATCAAAAGGAATTTTAGAAATACCTAAACATAAACTAGTTCCAAATAAAGCTGCCATTTCTGGTGAATTATCTGGATCTACTGATAATACTGTATTAACAACTTGAATTTCTTGCCTTAAATTCTCATCAAACATAGGTCTAATTGGGCGATCAATAAGTCTTGCTGCCAGTGTTGCTGCATCACTTGGTCTACCCTCTCTTTTTATAAATCCACCCGGTATTTTACCTACTGAATAAAGTTTTTCTTGATACAAAACTTGAAGAGGAAAAAAATCTTGATTTGGTACTTCCTTTCCCATTACACAAACAGACAAAACAACAGTATCACCATAACGTACCAATACTGCCCCATCTGTTTGTTTAGCAAGTTCACCAACCTCAACAATTAAATCCCTTCCTAAAAAATCTAACTTAAATACTTTCTTCATATCTGCTCCTTCTATTAAAAAAGACACTAAAAACTTTAGTGCCCTTATTTTCTTAAATTTAATTTCTTAATTACTTCTCTATAACTAACAACATCATTATCTTTTAAGTAAGCAAGTAATTTTCTTCTTTTACCAACTTTCATTAAAAGTCCACGATTTGAATGATAGTCATGTTTATGTACTTTTAAATGTTCAGTTAAATCATTAATTTCATGTGTAAGAATAGCAATTTGTACTTCAGCAGAACCACAATCTTTTTCATTCTTACCAAATTCTTTAATTAATTTAGCTTTTTCGTTCTTTGTAACTGCCACAATAATCCTCCTTATCTAATAAACGGTTCTATCCAAGTAAAAATTATAGGAGTAAATTTAAACCGAGATAAAACTTACATCATTATTATATTATAGTCT
>CALVQM010000084.1 GCA_944358125.1 uncultured Bacilli bacterium | reverse complement strand
TCTTAAATAAATAAGCTAAAATAAGATCCGGATTAGCTCCCGCTTTTAAATCAATGACAATTCTTAAACCTTCTCTATCCGATTCATCACGTACTTCAGCCATACCTTCTATTTTTTTATCTATCCTAATACCATCTATCTTATTAACAAGCATCGCTTTATTAACATCATAAGGAATTTCCGTAATAACAATCTTAACTTTTCCTTTTTCACGCACAATATCATACTTACATCTTACTATTACTCTTCCTTTACCCGTTTTAAAAGCATCTCTTATGCCATCAATACCACAGGCTATACCACCAGTAGGAAAATCGGGGCCTTTAACAATATCTAATATCGTATCTAAATAACAATTAGGACTATCAATTCTTTTAATAGTAGCATCAATTACTTCACCTAAATTATGAGGGGGAATATTAGTGGCATATCCAGCACTAATACCCATTGCTCCATTAACTAGCAAGTTAGGAAATTTAGCTGGTAAAACGGTTGGTTCAAGTAACCGATCATCAAAGTTAGGTGCAAACTTAACAGTATTTTTATCTAAATCAGCAAGAAGTTCATTACTAATTTTAGCAAGTCTTGCTTCGGTATAACGGTAAGCAGCTGCCGAATCTCCGTCCATGGAACCGTTATTACCTTTCATGTCTACTAAAATAGTATTTTGTTTCCACCACTGAGACATTCTTACCATCGCATCATATACAGAAGAATCTCCATGTGGATGATATTTACCTAAAACATCTCCAACTGTAGCGGCACTCTTAATATATTTCTTATCATAAGTATTACCAGCTTTATACATAGCAAAAAGAATTCTTCTTTGAACTGGTTTTAACCCATCCCGTACATCTGGTATAGCTCTATCTTGAATAATTTCTTTGGCATAAGAAGCAAAACGTTCTCCCATAATTTCTTCTAAAGCATAATCTTCTATTTTCTTAAGTATATCTTGCATGTTAACCACCTTAATATATTCTAACATAAAAAAGTGGGTAAATAAACCCACTTTACATATGATTTACGAAACTACAACAAATGGATCAGATGTGGTTCCGGAACCAGATAATGCAACATCAGCGCGTAAATTTATGACTGGTCGGACGCCATTCGCGAACTTCACGACGTCGCTGGTGAGGTAGCCTTCGGTATAGCCTTGCACAACGAACACGCGAGCCCAGCTGTTATAGACAAACGGAGACATGGTCCAATAAGTTTGTGCTCCAGTGTGTAGATAATTATTGCTGTTACCATTACTATTCCAGTTTGGCATTCCGGCAAACATTGCCTCATCTGCACTGATTAATCCGATTGGATAAGTTAAAGCACCATTCCCATGTTCAAACTCATCTATTGTATATATATCTGCTTTTTCACAACTTAAACTTGGACTACTATTACTTATTCTTGTATATGGTTGGTAATCAGTTGTACTTGTTCCTGTCCCTTTTCCACTACTGACTCTTCGATCTCCGCAAAAACCTGCATTTCCATCGATATATTGTCCATAATGTAGATTTTTTTCTTCATTTTCTATATTATTCGTATACCAGTTATCCAATACTCCTTTAATAGTGCTTGATTGTTCTAATCCGTGTAATTGTCTACTTTGGTACATATATCCTACATACATGTTATTATTTTCATTACTATTAAATGCACTTTCCCCTATCTGGGTTCCTGTGCCTGTTTCATTCGCACTTGTTCCTTGATAGATCATTCTAATTGACCCATCTCCATTGATCCTTATTATTCGCCACCAGAATCCCGCAAACTGTACCCAGTTATTTGGTTTCCCTGTGTAATAATAGGTTGTTCCTCCTGTCCAGTCCGTTGTAGTTGCAGTTGGAGCATTGGCGCTTGCTAGTATTATATCTTTGGCTGTTAATCCTACCGTTACTTCTTCGCTAACACTTGCTTCATTCCCTGCTGCATCTTCTACTCTTACTGTTACAGTATGAACACTATCTTTTTCTAATCCTTCAAATGTATAACTATTTTTTTCTGTTCTTATCTCTTCTTCATTATCTAATTTATAGTAATAATAATATATTCCTATATTATCTGTTGCATCTATAGTGATAGTTACACTTGTATCATCACCGCTGCTACTATTAATAGCATTTATCACAGGTTTCTCACTATCTGGTATTAAATCAAAATATACACTACATTTAGTACCTTTTTTAATTACGTTGCTAAAAGTTAGTGACGGTTGAATATATTCTATACCAATGCTATCTTCTACACCATCAGGAGACTCACATGTGGATTGTTCTTCATTTAGAGTATATCCTACATGAGGTACTTTATCCGCTGATACTGTTTCACTACCTTTATTTAAATATACAGCTACCATATTAAAATCAGATGGTGAGAAATTAATAGTTCCTTGGATTAAAGGAATACTCTCTGTAGTTCTATATTTAGCTTGCGTAAAATTAAGTATTAACGAACTAATTAATGCCACTACTAATAATGCTATTAAAATATTTCTTTTCAAATGACTTCTTTTTAATACCTCATATTTCATTCTTGACTCTCCTCCATGAAGTTCTACTTCATTTACTTTTTTGTAAAATTATCATAACTTATTTTAGGTTATCTAAAATTATTGTAACTTATTTTAAGTTATATGTCAATAACCTATTTTAAGTTATGTTAAAGTGTAACGTATAGGAGAGATAATATGAATAGATTAAGAGATTTAAGAGAAGATAAAGATTTATTGCAAAAGGATATTGCAAAGGTCTTAAATATGTCCCAAACAGGATATTCCCAATATGAAACTGAAACAAATGATATTCCAACAGAAATATTAAAAAAACTTGCATCTTATTATGATACAAGTATTGATTACTTATTATGTCTAACTGATGAGAGAAAACCATATCCTAAAAGTATTTTAAATGATCAAAAATAAATGATATTAAGAAATTTTCTAATGTCATTTTTATTTTAACTATTTTCTATCATAGCTTGCAATTTATCAATTTGTCTTTGAAGTAAGATACAAAGATTTTGTATTCTTCTATCAGTCATATGTGTAATATTTTGATATTGATGAAGTAATTTATCAAATTCTTCTGGGATATCTTTTAATGCTTCAATATTTATTCTTTTTAAATCTTTAACTACTTTGATAAGCTCATCAAATGGCTTTAATTCATAAAATAATCTTCCATGCCCAGCTATAACTATTTCATCACCACTATAATCTTGAATATTTAAAGATTGACCATTATCAAATATCGGGGCTACATCTAGCCACTTTAAAGTGTTGACATCTCTAATAATACCAAAGTTATTTAAGTGTCTATCTTCATTCATAATAAGATAGTCAAGGATATACATATTTTCCATTTTTGTTCGGGCATCATTTATACCTTCATCTTCTAGTTTTTGTATGTATGCCTCATAGTCCTCTATACTATCAAATCTTTTCATGTTATTTTTAATTTCATAAGCTTTAATAAGTTCGGTATCTTTGGTAATAAAACAAGGACATTTAGATACTACTTGATCTTTATAAGTTGTTAAAGTATAAGGTACATGAGAAAATCCTAATCTATCACATATCATAGAGGCTATTACTTCATTAAATGGCTGCAGTACATCATTTTTGTAACCCGATTTAAGTAAATACCTAACTCCATCTTCAATAATCCAGGCTTTTTTAAGCATTCCATCTGTTGTATTATTTGGAGTTTTTAAAGATGCTTCCTTTGTTAATACCTTACTATTCAAAGACAAAGACGCTTCCAAGAATTCTGCATAGTCGAAGTCATTGTCAAAGAAGTTTACATCATCGTAAGTAATATTACTGCCATAAGGCTTAATCCAATATTGGTCTGATAAAGATAAGCCAAATGCTTTATCTAATAACTCACTTGGAGTATCAATATTAAGCCTATGTAAAAGAAGATCTAACTTATCACGCCAACTTGGAATACCTCTTCCCTTAAACCATTCACTTAAATTAGTTCGGAGATGATTACTGTTCAGATCCCCCTCCTCATATATCCCTTCTATAATATAAGGAGCATAATGAATGTTTTTAACTTCTATAATTCTAATAAAAGCTTTAACTGCTTCATCATATTCTGCTACCAATACTTCTGCATTCTTATTCATTAAAACGCACTTCATAGCATCACTCTCTCATCTAATGAATATTATATCAAATTATTCATTATTTTGATATGATTTACACGTATTTTTAACATTCATTTCTTTCATTTGCAAAAAATATTGTGTTTTTTGATGCTCTATTTCTGCTTTAAGTTCTTCTAAAGTAGGAAGATATAACTTATATTTGGTAGCAAATAATTGTTCATTTTCTTTCAAGACAGAAAATCTTGCTATATCCTCATCTGTTTCACTACATAAAAGAATACCAATAGTTGGATTATCATCGCTTCTTTTCTTTAACTCATCATACATTCTAACATACATATCCATCTGTCCAACATCTTGATGAGTAATCTTTTTTGTTTTTAAATCAATCAAAATAAAGCATTTTAAAATATAATTATAAAATACTAAATCGATATAATGTGAACTTTCACATTATATCAATAAAGTGAACTTATATAAAATGTGAACTAAAAACACTAGATATGCTATATTATCTAGTATTTTATTGTCTAAAAT
>CALVQM010000083.1 GCA_944358125.1 uncultured Bacilli bacterium | reverse complement strand
ACTGTGCTTGGAATGGGTTATCCATGATTCATAAAGTTGCTTCTTGTTTATTTCCTTTTAGTATCGTTTTATCTTTACTTTCAATTATTAGCGTTTTTGGTAATTTTGATTTTTATAATTTTTTACCTATTTTAACCTCTAGCCCTTCTAATATGTTCATGAGTATTATTTCTTTTGCCGGAATTAGTGCTTTTCCAGGCATACTTACTCTCCACATGGACAATAGTATTAAAAATTATGGAAAGTTTTATTTGTTATCTGCTTTAATGATAATTATTGCTATATTATGTATTAATGGTGTTTTTGGAGAAGTTTTAGTAAATGTTTTTCGTTTTCCCGAATATATGGTTTTAAAGCAAGTTAAATTATTTGATTTTATTGAAAAAATTGAAAATATTTTATCTATAGCTTGGGCTTTTGATCTATTTATTACTTCTGCTTTTTGTGTTTATTCAATCAAAACACTTGTTCCTAAAAAGCATAACCCTATTTACACATTAGTAATTATTGGACTAGTAGCTATTATTATTGATCGTATTTTTGATGCGAATTATATTTATGAATTAGCTCTTTATTATGCTTTACCCTATGTTTCCTTAATATTACCAATTATTATTGTTTTGTTATTACTTTATCAAATTAGAAAAAGAAATAGAAGCTAATTAAACACTTCTATTTCTTTTTTAGAATTGGCTATTAATAAATTATTTCCTTTTTTATAAAGATGAAAAATTATTTGTTCTTCTGTTGCTAAATCTGCTATAACTTTGGCATATAATTCAAATTGCCCATCTTTTTTCTTTTCCTTAATTTCTTTTATAACTCTAATAATTTTCTTATTTTCATGGTTATATTCCAAATAAGCATTTAAAAAATCAATTAACAGTTTATCATGACTTATGATCGCTTTAAAAGCAATATCACTTACAGGCATTTTTGATACTATATCTTGCATATAAAACCTCCCTTCTTCTTAAATTTAGCTTCTATCATAGCACAAAGAGATGTCGATTTTTGTCGAACCGTGGAAAAGGCTTTCACTTTTAAATAAAATCAACTATATAATAAACATCATTAAATATATATTTATCTTTTTTAGATATAGCATATATAAATACTTCAATATTTAAATCTTTTAGACTATTAATCATATGCGTAGTTGCTATGTCATATAAAATACCAATAAAATCATAATTATATTCACTAGTACTATTTAAAACAAAATTTAATATTCCAACTTTAAAAGTAGGATTTTTAAATTTTTTAATAACACTATTAAAAAAAGACATAACATATATATTTTTATCTTTATATTTATTTAATAGTTTAGTAAATTTAGTTATATCTAAATTAATATCTTTAATATCAATTAATATTATTTTATCAGTATTTAATTTAAGCACATCTACTAATTTAATAATACCACTTTTTCTTAATTCTTTATAAGTTTGCTTCCAAATAAATTTACCATTTACTATAGGATCATGATGAACAACAAATACTTTATCTTTACTAGTATATACATCTAATTCAAAACCAGCATACTTATTACTTTTAATAGCATTTAAGAATGCAGGTAAAGTATTTTCTACTACTCCTTTTTTAACTAGACCTCTATGAGCAATAAACATAAAATCACCACTAAACTATATTAGTGGTGATATCATTTTATACTTTCAAAATATACGGGTTATTCATAGTTCCAGCTCCCCCCGAAATACCAACATTCGATGTTAGATATACCGAAGGACGGACCCCATTCGAGTTGTTCGCATTGTTGTTGTTCACATACCCAGTATTGTTCACGTTGAAGACGTTGTTGGAGTTACTCGAATTCGGGGTTCTTGCTAATACTTACCCTGCAATTTTATTTACTATTTTTCTAATTGCCTCTAAATAAAAATATTTATTATAACTATTATTAATATCTTCATATTTACTTATTATATCTAAATTATCTAATACTAGATAATTAATATGTAATCTTTGTAATTGATATTCCATATTAACATTCTTTTTTAAACGTTTTAATATTAAGGCATCAATATCACAAGATACATATTTACCTTTTCTTACTATGATAACTAGATAATTCATATATAGTTTTTTAGCAATATAATATCTATTATATATTCCCACATTTATACCCTCTTACTTGTGGATAAGTGAGGCCGGCTCAGGAAGACCTTGCCTTCCTGCGAGCCTTGTCACGCTTTCAAAATATACGGGTTATTCATAGTTCCATCTCCTCCCGAAATACTTACATTCGATGTTAGATATACCGAAGGACGGACCCCGAACGAGTTGTTCGCATTGCCGTAGTACACATACCCGGGAGCGTCCACAAAGAAGACGTAGTAGGAGTTACTCGAGTACGGGGTAAGTGTCCATTGAGTAGTACTACTATTAAAAAGCCAATCGTTATTCTTACAATCACTATAGCTTGATGAGTCCCAATTATATAATGCTTTTGCTAAACATGCTTCTCTATTTGTTGTTGATCCTCCGCTAGTAGCATATCCATAATCACTAGGATACATTAAAGCAATTTCTCCTTGCCAGGTTGTCGCTCTTCCACTATAAACTGTTGTTCCTCGTTCTCGTTCATAAAACATACTTGGAGTTACATCTCTATGGGTACTACTACCTCCTAGTTTCCATGTTACGGTCTCAATCATGGATTTAGCTTCATCTGTTAAACCATTGGCACTAAAATCACAATTAGTTGTTGCACCATTTTGGCCTTTCGGACATGTTCCATTTGTTCTATTCCAGTAGGCTCCTTCATTTAATACTAATTGTAATGCACTATCGCTCCAATCATTAGATCCATAGCTTGATGTTGATGAACCTGTTCCACTTGCCTTATTATCCCATGAAAATCTTCCTATACTTTCATTTCTAATAATCTTGATTAATCTTTGGCCAGCAACTCCATGACTATTTTCATTAAATACTCCTATAATACGCCATAATTCATTATTGAATAATACATAATTATTAGGATCTCTCCCTATATATCTTAAATTGTTATCTGCTGATCCATCATAAGCTAACATATCTTGGTTTTCTTCATATATATCTTCGATGACATCTGATGCTCCAGATTTTTCTTCAAAATATAAATAACACTTTGTTCCTTTAGTTGTTAGTGGTACTACACTTATTGTTTGGGTTTCCATATCATAATTAAGTGTTACATCTATATTTTCATTGTTTACAGTACAATAACTTTTCTCACTATTAAATTCATAACCACTTGAAGGTATTTCATTAGTTTGAATATATTCTTCTCCTTCTTGGATATAAACTCCTATTAGATTTAAATCACTTAAATCATAATTAATTGTGCCATTTACTAAAGGTATTGATGCAGTTGTTTTGTATTTAGCTTTTGTGAAAGTTAGTATTACAGCACTTAATATTAAAATTATTATTACTGATACTATAATATTTCTCTTTAAATGACTTCTTTTTAATACCTCGTATTTCATTCTTAACTCTCCTCCATGAAGTTCTACTTCATTTTTATTTGCTTTTATATAAGCTATGATATGGTGAGTTACCTAGCTTATATAGTAATTATAATTCTGGGTATACTAAAAGTCAAGAAAAAATTCGCCATATTGCACACATGATTATATTTTTCTGCTATTAATGAGAAAATTTGGTTGGTGATTAATTAGTATGGAATATAAAATAAATCTAAAACAAATAAGAGAACTACAAAATTTAAGTCAAAATAATATTGCTAATATTCTTGGCATCAATCGAACAGTATATACTAAATACGAAAATGGCTATGAAATTATACCTATTAAGCATTTGCTAACTTTTTGTAATCATTTTAATATTGGAATTGATGAAATATTTGAATTGCCTATTAATAAACATAAAAACATAAAAAAAGAAATTGATTATAAGTTAATTGGTACCAGATTAAAAGAATGGCGAAAAGAAAATAAAATAACCCAAAATAAACTAGCAAAAGAATTAAGTACAACTGGTACAGTTATATGTGGATACGAAAGCGGAAGGAGAATAATAGCTACTCCTTTTCTTTATCAAATATGTCATAAATATCATGTTAGTGCCGATTATCTTCTTGGTAGAATTGATGATGACTCTCAAAAATGATGACTTTGAGAGTTTTTATATTAAATTTTTTTCTAATTCATAAGTAATTTATGGTTAGAATAGTCGCAAATATTGTTATTTACGATAAAAAAAACAGAGGTGTTTCTCTGTTATATATCTAATTTTAAAACAATATCACTATCAGGGAAAGATACACATGGGTGAACATAGTCATTTTCAGCTTCTGCTTTAGTTAAAGAAGCACCAATCATTTTAACTTTACCTTCTAATAAAATACTTCTGCAATAACCACATTCTCCTACCCTACATAATGATGGAGCAGAAATACCTGCACGTTCCATAGCTACTAATAAAGTCTCATCATTCTTACAAGTTATTTCTTCTACTTTATCTTTCATTACTACTTTTAATTTATAGGTAGTTTTTTCTTCTGGAGTATATTCAACCAAGAAATTTTCATAACGAACAGATTTACGAGGAATATTAAATTCATTTAGTATTTCATTCATAGAACGATATAATTCTTTAGGTCCACACATTAATACTGTATTAAATTCTTTTATATATGGCTCCATCATCTCTTTAGTTAAATGACCATTTAAATATCCTTCTTTTTCTTCTCTTGTTAAAGTAATAACAAATTTAACTTTTTTCTTTTTCTTATTAATCGCTTCTATTTCATCTTT
>CALVQM010000082.1 GCA_944358125.1 uncultured Bacilli bacterium | reverse complement strand
GTTGGGAGATGATTAAATAAAATGAATATTATAGAAAATTATAAAAAATATCACTTACCAGAAAATTTACAAATGCATATGTTAAGAGTAGCAGCATGTAGTAATTTAATAATAGATAACTGGACTGGAGCAGAAATAGATAACAAAGCAATTATTAGAGTGTGCTTATTACATGACATGGGAAATATAGTTAAAATACCAGAAGATTTTTCAAAAGATCAAGAATTTTTAAAGATAAGAAAAAAATATTTCGATAAGTATGGAACTAATGACCATGAAATCAATTTAGAAATTGGAAAACAAGAAGGATTAACTGAACAGGAATTAACTATATTAGATGGAAAAAGGTCAAGAAAAAATGAAGAAACATTGAAATCAAACTCTTATGAAAGAAAAATTTGTGCTTATTGTGACCAAAGAGTTGCACCAGATGGAGTAGTAAGTATAAAAGAAAGATTAGAAGATGCAAAAGTAAGATATAAAAATAAGCCATTATCAGTATGGTCTAACGAAGAAAAAGCAAATCATTTAATTGAATGTTCTTTAGGTATAGAAAAACAAATTATGCAATATTGTAAATTGAAGCCTGAAGATATAAACGATTTTAGCATTAAAGAATATATAGAACAGTTAAAAGCATATAACATTTGAAAATAATTTAATTTTAGGAGGCAAAATCTTATGAAAATAGTACAAAGTGATAGAGCAAAAATAGTAGTAAACAGTGATACGAGTAAATTATTAGAATATTCTATGGAATTAAATGGTAAAGATGTAGATTTTTGTATAAATACAATTATTGGTAGATATCCAGAAAAAGGATATTGTACCAATGAAAAGTGTAAAGAGATATGCTATGTATTAGAGGGAAATGGAACAATCAATAAAAAAGAAGAAAAAATAGAGTTTAATCAAGGAGATGTTATATTAATTGATAAAGAGGAAGTTTACTATTGGGATGGGAATTGTAAAATAATAATGATTTGTACTCCAGCTTGGTATAAAGAACAATGTAAATTGTTAGAAAATTATGAAAATAATATATGATGAAGATGGAAACATACTTAAAAATTATAATTTTTAGGAGGATCCAAGATATGGGAAATTATTTTATAATCCTATTTCCGAAGAATTAGAGATAAAAAGAAAACTAATGGAGGTAGGAAACTTAAGAGTATATTCTAGAAGTTCAGAAGTAATGCAATATTATAAAGAGAAATTTAAAGATATAGAAAGAGAATAATTTCTGTTGATAAATAAATTTAAGTATTGGAGAAAATCATGAAAATAGGAATAGATTTAGATGGAGTAGTAATAGATAGTGAAACAACATTTAGAACTTATGAGGAAATATTTGATATAGATTGATGATGATTGGAGAATAATAAAAAGATTAGCAGATAATCAAGTAAAGACACTATATTTTAGAGATACAAATCTGATGAAACTAGAAGAAAATGAGTATATAAAAGAAGTGAACAACTGGGGAGAAATATATAGAGTTATAAAGGAAAATTCATAAAGTGGTATAAATAATAAGGATTAAAAAATATAATAAATTTACTTTAAGTGGAGGAATAAAAATGTTTGGAATTATAGAAATAGGAAGTAACAATACTAAAACGCACATATATGAAGATGAAAAATTAGTATATGAAAATACGACTACAATTGAATTTAAGAAGAATTATAAAATAGAAAATAAAATAAATGATAATGATGTAAATCTATTGTACAATGTGATAAATAATGCTTTAAACTATACTAAAAATATAAATATTTATGGATGTAGTATATTCAGAAATATATCTAAAGAAGAATTAAAAGAAATAAATAATCAATTAAACTATAAATATGGTTTAAAAATAGAAGTTGTATCTCAAGAAGATGAAGCAAATTATACTGCATTAGGTTGTTATAATGATATAGACTACAAAGGAAATATTTGTGTTTTTATAGGCGGAGGAGGTTCGACAGAACTTATATTTGTAAATAATAAAAAAATTATAGATAAAAAATATTATAATTTTGGAGTAGTAGATATTACGAATAAATTTGATACTTTAAAAAATGATATTCCAGATTGTTCTTTTAATGATGTATATAATTATGTTAGTGAATTAATTAATGATATAAATATTAAGGCAGATGTTTTAATATTAGCAGGTGGTGACCATTTATACTGGTATAATAATGCAGAATATAAATTGTTAGATAATACTTTATATAAAAATGATAAACAAAAATATATGATAACAGCTAATATGAGTGATAATTATGACAGAAATGCTTTAGAAACTTCTTTGGACAGAATTAGAGAAAATAGTGATAATCCTAAATGGTTTGATGGCTCAAGAGCAATGAAAGTAATTAACAATATGATTTTACACAAAATTGATGCAAAATATATAATTCCAACAAAAATAAATATGGAAGATGGATTAATAATGAAAAATAAATATTAAAAAACAAAGTGAATAATTATTAAGAAGGAGAAAATTAAAGTTATGTTAAATAAGATAATTGAAAGTTGTAAATATGTTTCTAAAAATTCAAAATCAGTTAAAATAAATAAAACAAAGATAGATGAATTTGTAAAAACAATTAATAAAGTAAAACAGAAACATTGGTTAAGCTTTTCTCCATATGATTTATTGGATTTGCCAGTAGAGACAATAATTAATTTCTTATTAGTATATGAATCAATATACTTTTCATTTTGGGGAAGTCCTAAATGGACAATAGACACAAATGAAGGAAAAGAAGATGGGAGTATTGCATTATTATATGCAATCTTAAAATATGTAAAAGATAAAAATACTACTGATTTTTCTAATATAACAAAAGAAGAATTTAGAGAGATATTAAAAGGAAATATAGAAATTCCATTATTTGAAGAAAGATATAATATTATAAAAAATGTTAGTAAAATAGTAGATGAAAAAATGAACGGAAATTTTTATTTATTCATAAAAGATATTACCAGTGATGTAGAATTATTTGAAATCATAACAAAGTATTTTGAGAATTTTAAAGACGAAAGAACTTACAACAACAAGAAAATTTATTTTTATAAACTAGCGCAATTACTGACATCAGATATATTACATATAAGAGAATTAAAAGAAAATGTAAAAGTTGACTATTCCCATTTAGTAGGATGTAGTGATTACAAAATACCACAAGTAATGAGAGGATTAGGAATTTTAGAATATAGTGAAAATTTAGCAAATATTATAGACAATAAAAAAGAAATAGAAGTAAATTCAGAATATGAAGTAGAAATAAGAGCTAATATGATTGTAGTAATAGATTTAATAAAGGAAAAATTAGAAAATAAGGCGTGTGCAATTGATATTAATGATTATATTTGGAGTCAAGGAAAAAATAAAAGTTTGGAATTAAAGCCATATCATTTAACTAGAAATACTAATTATTAAAAAAATGTAGATAAAATAAATTGTTAGGAGTGTTTTATATGTTAAAAGGAATTGAAGTTTTATGTCATAGTAGTATTAGAATAGAAAAAGGAAATGTAATATACTTTGACCCATTTGAAATAAAAAGAAAATATAATGATGCAGACTTAATATTTATAACACATGACCATTATGACCATTATTCAGAGGAAGATATTAATAAAGTAATAAAAGAAGATACAACAATAATTATACCAGAAGACCTTTTGTCAAAACTATTAGATAAAGGTATCAAAAAAGAAAACATTATTACTGTAAAGCCAGGAGAGAAAAATGAAATAAAAGGTATTAAATTTGAAACAATACCAGCATATAACATAAATAAAGCATTTCACCCAAAAGAAAATGGTTGGGTAGGGTATATAATTGAAATTGAAGGAATTTCATATTATATCGCAGGAGATACGGATATTACCAAAGAAAATAAGAAAGTAAAATGTGATGTTGCATTTGTTCCAGTTGGAGGAACATATACAATGGATTTTAAAGAAGCGGGAGAATTAATAAATGAAATAAAACCTAAAATAGCTATACCTATTCATTATGGAAGTATAGTGGGAACAAAAGAAGATGCTATTAATTTTTCAAAATTGATAAATCATGAAATAAAAACCGAAATATTAATGAAATAGGGGTTAAATGATGGAAATATGCAGTGTATAGATATGTATTATTATTCAAAAAAATTGTAATAAAGAGGTGTAAAAATGAAAAAATTAAATGTAATAATTGTATATAACAAAAAAGAAGAAAAAATACTTATGTGTAAAAGGGAAAAAGAACCATATAAAGGAATGTTTAACTTAGTAGGAGGAAAAGTAGAAAAAGATGAAGAAGAACTTCATGCAGCATATCGTGAATTAGAAGAAGAAACAGGAATAACTAAAAATGATATTAAATTAACAAATATTATGAATCTTGATTACGAACTAAAAGATATGGAATTAGAAGTTTATGCAGGAAAGTTAAATAAAGATGTAGAATTAGTAGAAGAAGTAAATAAGCTATATTGGATAGATAAAGATGAGAACTTTTTTGATATGGACAAATTTGCAGGAGAAGGAAATATAGGACATATGGTAAAACAAGTAGAAATGAACAAAGAAAATATATTCTAGAACGAAAATGAATTAAGCAAATCTCAAGGTGGAGTTGGAATATTAACCAAAGGAGAAGTAACAAGGATAGATTTAACAAGAAATGCATTTATTATGGCTTTAACAAAATATATTAATGGGGAAACATGGGTATAAAGGAAAAAATATAAATTCTATTCTGTATATTATCCTATAGGAAATGGTAGATTTAACATTGATAAATCTATAGAAGATATAAAGTGGATTATA
>CALVQM010000081.1 GCA_944358125.1 uncultured Bacilli bacterium | reverse complement strand
AAGTTTTGAATGATAAAGTCTTATTTTTAAGGCTTTTTTCATTAATTTTCTACATAACTAAAGTTTCTACATAAATAGAATTATGTAGAATTCTACATAATTTAATGCAATAAAGGATGATGTTCATATTCTTGTTCAAGCTTTTCTGTAGATAAATGTGTATATATTTGGGTAGTTGCTATATCACTATGTCCTAGTAATTCTTGAACAATCCGCAGGTCTGCTCCATTAGCAAGCAAATGAGTTGCAAAAGAGTGTCTTAATATATGAGGACTAATATTCTTTTTAATTCCTTTTTCTTGGCATAATTGTTTCAAAAACTTAAAGAAAGCTTGTCTAGTAATTTTAGTATGTCTAGAACTAATAAAAACATATTCACAAGTATGAATACCAAGTAATTCATTACGTCCAAACTGTAAGTATTCTTCTAATGCTTTTATCGCTGTATCATTTATAGGAACTAATCTTTCTTTACTCCCCTTTCCCATTACTTTAATTAAAGCATCTTCTAAAAATAAATTACTCATCATCAAGTTACATAACTCACTAATCCGCATACCTGTTGCATACAATACTTCTAACATAGCTTTATTTCTTAAATCATAAGCTGTACTAGTACGTATATCAAGTAAGTTATCTACTTCTTCTATAGTTAAATAATCGGGCAATTTCTTCTCTAATTTAGGCATTTTAATACCATCACAAGGGTTAGAATTAAGTAACCCCCTTTCTACTAAATAAGTATAAAAATTATGTATCGTTGTTAAATAACGAGCTTTCGTTTTATTAGCTTTATTTTGCTGACGCAAGTATTCTTGAATATCTTCTTTTGTTAAATAAATAATATTTTTATTAGCATAATATTTAGCTAATAAATAAAGATCAGTCGCATAAGAAACTCTCGTATTTTTACTTGTATTATATTCTGCATTTAAATATTCATTCATATATTTGTCTAATTCTGGATTATGTTTTAGTATCTCTAATAAGCAATCTTTCTTCACAAGTATCACCCTAATAATTATAACATAAAAAAATAATATTGACACCCATACACTTGTATTATATAATATTTTTAAGAGATAAAAATAAATTAAGGAGAAAAATATGGAATTACTAGCTAATAAAATGCGACCCCAATCCTTAAAAGATATTATTGGTCAAAAGCATTTAATTGGAGAAGATAAAGTTTTAACCAATTTAGTTAAAAATGGAAAAATATTTTCGATGATCCTTTATGGTAAACCAGGAATAGGTAAAACAAGCATTGCTAATGCTTTAATTAATGAACTACATATTCGTTCGAAATTTTTAAATGCCACAACTAATAATAAAGCAGATTTTGATATAGCTATAGAAGAAGCTAAAATGTATGGGGAAATGATTTTAGTAATAGATGAAATCCATCGTATGAATAAAGATAAACAAGATATTTTACTTCCTCATATAGAATCGGGTCTTATTATTTTAATTGGTCTTACTACTTCTAATCCTTATCATAAAATTAATCCGGCCATTCGTAGTAGATGCCAAATTTATGAATTAAAAGAGTTAAGTACCGAAGATATAATAGAAGGACTAAAAAGGGCCTATACTTACCTACCGGATTTAAAAATAAAAGAGGATGCTTTAAAATATATAGCTACCCTCTCCTCCGGAGACTTCCGGTCTGCTCTAAACACTTTAGAAGTTAGTTATTATGCTACTAAAGATCATATTATTACAATAGAAGAAATTAAGAAAATTAATAATAAGCCAGTCTTCTTTCATGATAAAAATGAAGATGGTTATTACGAAGTCTTAAGTGCTTTTCAAAAATCAATTAGAGGTAGTGATGTCGATGCTTCCCTTCATTATTTAGCAAGACTTATTGTTGCCGGTGACCTAGATAGTATTTATAGAAGAATGAGTGTTATAGCGTATGAAGATATTGGTCTTGCTAATCCCGGAATTGGCCCTAAAGTTATGGCAGCTATAGAAGCTTGTGAGTTAGTAGGTTTACCAGAAGCTAGAATTATTTTAGGAGAAATCATAACTGAAATGGCTCTATCTCCTAAAAGTAATAGTACTCTTATAGCTATAGATGAAGCAATTAATGATATTAATAAAGGTTTAGCTACATCTATACCTAAACATATACATGAAGGATCACCTGATTATATATATCCCCATAATTATAAAAATGATTATGTACCTCAAGAGTATATGCCAGCTAATTTAAAAAATAAAAAATATTATCAAGCCAAAGATAATAAATATGAAGCTAATTTAAATAAAATATATAAAGAAATGAGGAATGAAAAATGAAAGTTAGTATTATTGGAACGGGTATTTATGGTATAGCTTTAGCTTTAGATATAGCTTATAATAATCATCAAATTATAACATGGACTGAAAATGATAATCTCTATAAAAGATTTCAAGAAAAACATGATTTTAAGCCTCTTACAGATGCTTTTATTCCTGATAATATAAATGTTACTAAAGATATAAAAGAAGCTTTAGAGAACACAGATTTTATTATTATAGCAACTTCAGCTAAATATGTTAGAGATATATGTATGATGATGAAAAAACATTATAATATTCTTACTCCTATATGTATAGCTAGTAAAGGAATAGAAAATGATACTTATTCTTTTTTATCAGATATTGTTAAATATGAATTAAAAGCTAAACATATATCAGTAATATCTGGTCCTACTTTTGCCGTAGATTTAATTAATAATGATCCTTGTGCCCTATCATGTGCTGTAACTTCTAATAAAGCTTTTAAATTTACGGATTTAGCTTTAAGTAATGAAAGAGTTAAATTAAGAGAAAATAGAGATTTATATGGTACTCAAGTATGTGGTAGTATTAAAAATGTTGTTGCTATAGCCGCAGGTATGTTAGATGGTCTTGGCTTTAGCGAATCAACTAGAGCTTTCTTAATAACGGAAGCTATGCATGATATTAAAGAATTACTTGAAAAACTAGAATGTAATCCTAAAACCATTATGTCTTTTGCTGGTATTGGTGATTTAATACTTACATGTAGTAGTCCTAAAAGTAGAAATTATCGTTATGGATTAGTGTTAGGAAAGAGAAAAAGCAAAGAAGAAATTGAAGAATACTTAAAAGAAAATACTACAGAAGGATATTATACCCTTTTATCTATTAAAGGCTTAACAAAAAATAGAAAGATTAAAATGCCAATCATAAATATCATTTATGATATAGCTATTAATCATAAAGATCCTGATATATTAGTAGATTTTCTAATTAATAAAGCATAACTAATCGTTATGTTTTTTAATTACACAAAATAAGTGGAGATAAACTCCACTATAGAAAAATAATACAATCCTGCCTACGTGTAAAGGAAGCGACGTAGGCAAGATATTAACTAGCACCAACTACGACAAATGGATCTGATACCGTTCCGGAACCTGTTAGTTGGACATCAGCACGTAAATTTATAACTGGGCGCACACCAGGATCGGTCCAAGACACGTTGCTGCCGAGGAGGTAGCCAGACGAATCCACACGGAACACGGCACTGCTGACGAAAACGCGACACGGAGACATGGTCCAGTAATATTGTCCTGTATATAGGTAATTATTAGTGTTACCACTACTATTCCAATTTGGTATTCCTGCAAGCATGGCTTCATCAGCACTTATTAATCCAATCGGATATGTTAATGCTTTATTTCCTGTGCTACTTCCACTTGTTGTATAAATATCATTTGTATTACAACTTAAGCTTGGACTACTATTACTTATTCTTGTATATGGTTGATAATCTGTTCCACTTAATCCTGTTCCTGTTCCACTACTTATTCTTCGATCTCCACAAAAGCCGGCATTACCATCAATATATTTGGCATATTCTAATAAATTTGCTCTATACCAACCATTTAATGTTGTTGTATCATCACTATCATCTGCTCCTAGGATTGTACTATTATTTATGTTTGCGTGCGTTGTTGCATAATCTGAACTATCACTTCCATATTTAAATCCTACATACATATTATTCCTTATCATAGTATTAAATGCACTTCTTCCTATTTGAGTTCCCTCACCATTCATATTTCCATCATCTGGAGTTGGACTATCTGCTACTCCTTGGTAGATCATTCTGATACTTCCATCTCCATTGATCCTTATTATTCTCCAATAGAAACCAGCAAACTGCACCCAATTATTTACTTCATTGGCATCACCTACGTAATAGTAAGTAATACCTGTTCCATTATTTGTCCAATCTGTTGTACTATTTGTTGGAGCATTCGCACTTGCTAATATATATTCTCCTCCTAGTAGTGGTTTTATCTCTAGTCCATTACTACATATTACTTTACTTGTACCATTTAGTTTGGTACATACCATTTGGTTATTTTCATTTCCTTCTAATTCTACTGTATAATTATTATTTGCTATTGATACTGGTGTTGTTGGTTCACATATATTGGTTGTAGTGGTACAGTATGTGGCACTTGTTACATTATTTGATAAACTACTGGTTAGGGTTTTATCATCTAACGTAAATTTAGCTTCTAATGTATCTACTACTTCTGTTTCAGGATTAGCTACAACATTTATTTTTGATGTATAAGTTTTATTTGCAGCTTGTTCTACTGTTGCATCATAATCTATCCATAGTTTTAAATGATATGTTTTTTCTTCATGGGCATTTATACTCCCTGTATACAAAGTATATGCTTCATATGCTCCATCTAATTCTTGAGTGGCTTTCGTATTACCACTTAATTTGGATATTACATTATCGAATGTATCACTTGATAATGATGCTTTGATATAATCAGCATTAAGTGAGTTTGCTACTTGATTTAAACTTTCTAGATTAATACTGTAATTTGTTGGAGTATCACAAGTATTTCTAATAGTAAAATCATAACTAGTTGTATCTACTCCTTCGACATCACTTATGGGATAAGTATTAGTTAGTTTAATAGATGATGAGGCATCTGTTAATTCAATATTTAGGCAACCACTGGTAAAAGTATTGGCTGTATCTTGAGTACC
>CALVQM010000080.1 GCA_944358125.1 uncultured Bacilli bacterium | reverse complement strand
AAAACTTGACAAAATAAAACCTAGGTATTATCTAGGCAAAATCACATTTCTAAAAAAGTGTAACTGTCAAACTTCGGGAATATTGTAAGGAAGCTGTTTGTAATGAAGATGCTAGTATTTGCTATCATTATGATGTTGATCAAGATGGTAATACAATTGTTGTTTGGAGAGGCTCTTGCCAAAAATAATGGGCAAGGGTTGTTTTTTGTTCATAAATCTGATAGAATATTACGTGTACTTGTAGGTGATGGAATGCGTTATTTAGGTTTAGATTTAGGAACGAGAACTTTAGGAGTAGCCATTACAGATAATGCTCATATTATTGCTAGTCCCCTAAAAGTTATTCGTTTTAGGGAAGGCGAATATGAAGTAGCCTTAAAAGAATTATCAGAAATATTACGTAGTTATAATATATCTAAAATAGCTTTAGGACTTCCTAAAAATATGAATGGAAGCATGGGTTATGCAAGTACGAGAAGCCTAAATTTTAAAAAGATGCTTGAGGGTATTACGGATATTCCCATTGTTTTAATCGATGAGAGGTTAAGTACAGTAGAAGCTGAAAATATTTTACTAGAAGGAGATTTGAAAAGAAAAAGGCGAAAAAGCATCATTGATGGGGTGGCGGCTGTATTAATTTTAGAAACTTTACTTAAGATGGAGGAAAATAAATGAATGAAGAAAAAAATCGTTACTTTACTGTAACGGATCAAAGTGGTTCAACAGTCGAATATGAAATTCTTTTTACTTTTGATTCTGATGAAACAAAAAAGAGTTATATTGTTTTTACGGATAATACAACTGATGAAGATGGTAGTATTGTTACTTATGCAGCAACTTATGATAAAACGGGTGAGTCTTTAGAACTTCAGGATATTGAAACAGATGAAGAATGGAATTTGATTGAACATTTACTTTCAAATATTGAGGAGGCAAGTGAGTAGAATTTATTATGAAGAAGAAGCTTTTAATCATTATTGGGGTAATTTTGGTTGTTATAGCTGGTTTAATAGCACTTTATTTTTATGGACTTTCTCCGGTATCAAAAGATAATGAAATTGTCGAATTTAGTATTGCTAGTGGAGAAAGTAAGAAAGATATTGTCGATGCTTTAGATGAAGCTGGATTAATTAAGAGTAAAATATCGGCTTATATTTATGTGGGATTACATCGAAGTTTAAATTTACAAGCAGGTACGTATGAGTTAAGCCCTAATATGAGTTTAAAAGAAATTATGACAATATTTGATAAAGGTGATATAGCTAATGATGTAGAAACTTTTACTCTTACTTTTGTCGAAGGAAGAAGACTTACTAGTTATGCTAGTATGATTGCCGAAGCTACTAATACAACGGCTCAAGATGTTTTAACTGTTATGAGTGATAAAACTTATTTACAGGAATTAATGGGGAAGTATTCTTTTTTAACTAATGATATTTTAAATCCGGAAATATATTATCCTTTAGAAGGTTATTTATTTGCAGATACTTATGAGTTTTATAAAGATAGTAGTATTAAAGATATTATTGAAACTATGTTAAATGGTATGGCTAGTGTTTTAAATGATTATCAAGAGGATATAACTAATAGTGGTTATAGTATTCATGAAATACTTACTTTAGCTAGTATTGTCGAACAAGAAGGGATAAATGGTGCAGATCGTGCTGGTGTTGCAGGAGTATTTTATAATCGTTTAGCGGCTAATATGAGTTTAGGAAGTGATGCTACTACATATTATGGGGTAAAAAAGGATTTTAGTGATGATTTATATAATAGTGAAATAAACGATAATAATCCTTATAATACTAGACTTGCTTCTATGGCAGGAAAATTACCTATTGGACCGATTTGTTCGCCAAGTAGAGAGTCAATTTTAGCGGTATTAGAACCAGCTGAACATGATTATTATTATTTTGTAGCTGATAAAAATGGGGATACTTACTTTATGAAAACTTATGCTGAACATGAAGCGAAAGTAAGTGAGTTGCAGGCAAGTGGACTTTGGTACGAATATAATTAATTAAGAGGTGAATTTTTATGAAAGAATTAATACTTGAAATGGAGGAATATGCCTCCCTTAAAAACATTCCGATAATTGAGAAAGATTCTATTGCGTTTATTATGAAATATATTAAGAAAAATAATATTAAAAATATATTAGAAATTGGTAGTGCGATTGGTTATTCAACTATTTTAATGGCCAGTGTAGCTCAAGATGTTACAGTTACAACGATTGAACGTGATGAAGCACGTTATATGGAATGTTTGAAAAATGTTAAAAAATGTGGATTTGAGAAGAAAATAAACGTGGTTTTTCAAGATGCTTTAGAAGTTAATTTAACGGGAGTTAAATATGATATGATTTTTATTGATGCAGCTAAAGGACAATATACGAAATTTTTTGAAAAGTTTCAATATTTCTTAAAAGATGGTGGAACTATTATAACTGATAACTTAAAATTTCATGGTTATGTAGGAAAATCAAAAGAGATCGAATCAAAAAATTTACGGGGATTAGCTGAAAAAATTGAAAATTATATTGAATTTTTGAAAAATAATAAAGATTTTGAAACAAACTTTTATGATGTGGGAGATGGACTCTCTGTGAGTGTAAAGAAAAATGAAAAATAATTATTTGTTATTAGTGGATAATAAAAACTTAATATCTAAATTAAAAGAAGAAAGTAATATTACTTTCCTTTTTCCAATTAAAGACTTTACAGTAGGGTTTAATCAGGCTTTTACATTAGATGAAATAAAAGAAGAAAATGCTTTTATTTTTGTTAACCGTTTGCTTGATCATGAAGGTATTTTAGCTTTTAAAAGTTTATTAAAAAAATTACCAAGTAATATTAAAGGTATTGTTTTTGATGATATTGGGGTATTAGAAGTTTTAAAAACAACTCCTAATTCGTTAGTTAAAATATTATTTTTAAATCATTTTAATTGTAATTTTGTAAGTATTAATGCTTATTTAGAAGATTGTGATAGTGCTTTAGTATCTACAGATATTACCAAAGAAGAAGTAAATACTATACTTGAACAGGCTTCAAAGCCTTTAGTATTATATACTTTTGGGCATATTAATATTATGTATTCTAGAAGAAAATTAATTACTAATTATAATGAACATTTTCAGACGAATGCTCCTTTAGTAAGTAATTTAACCAATGATTTAAAACAAGAATTTAAAATATTAGAAAATAAATATGGGACGGTTATTTATACAGGAAAACCATTTAATGGACTTTATATGAGAGGAAGTAAGAATGTTTTATATTATTTAATAAATACAGTTTTTTTAAGTGATGAAGAAGTAATCGATATTATAAATAGTTCAACTGATTTAACGGCAAAATATGATTATACTTATTTAAGTGAAAATGAGACTATTGTTAGAATAAAGGAGAGATAAAGTATGATAGAATTACTAGCTCCAGCAGGGAATTTAGAACGCTTAAAAATAGCTTTTTTATATGGAGCTGATGCTGTTTATATTGGAGGATATGAGTATTCTTTACGGGCTAATGCGATTAATTTTAGTAAGAATGAATTAAAAGAAGCGGTAGAGTTTGCTCATAATTTAAAAAAACGAGTATATGTTACTGTCAATATTGTTTTTCATAATAAAGATTTAAATGGGCTTAAAGAGTATTTAGAAGATCTTGCTGCTATTAGGGTAGATGCTGTTATTGTAAGTGATATAGCAGTTATTAAGACTATTAAAGATAATCATATTCCTTTAGAAATTCATTTATCAACGCAAGCTAGTACTCTAAATTATGAAGCTGCTTTGTATTATAAAAATTTAGGGGTTAAAAGAATTGTTTTAGCACGTGAAGCATCAAGAGATGATATTAAAGATATTAAAGATAAGACAGGACTTGATTTAGAATGTTTTATTCAGGGAGCTATGTGCACAAGTTTTAGTGGTAAGTGTGTTTTATCTAATGTTGCTACTAATAGGGATTCTAATAGAGGGGGTTGTGCCCAGATTTGTCGGTGGGTATTTCTTATTAATAACGAAAAAGATGTTTTTAGTATGACTCCGAAGGATCTTAATATGGCTACTTATTTAGAAGATATGATGGGTATTGGGGTTAATTCTTTTAAAGTAGAAGGAAGAATGCGTTCGGTTTATTATATTGCGACTGTTATATATGAATATCGTCATTTATTTGATAAAATTAAGAGTAATACTTTAAGAGAAAGTGACATACTATATTCTAACGACATCATTAATAGGTGTGCTAATAGGGAGTCTACACCTCAATTTTATGATAAAATGCCTACTTCTTTAGAACAATATTATTTAGGTAGAGAAGAAGTATCAAATCAAGATTTTTTAGGTATTGTTCAAGAATGTAAAGATAATGTCATCTTATTAGAAGAAAGAAATTATTTTAAAGTGGGAGATGTGGTTGAATTCTTTGGCCCTAATATGGAGGCATTTACTTATAAAATCGAGGAAATAAAGGATATTCTGGGACAAAATATTGAGGTTGCTAGACACCCAAGAATGCAAGTTTATTTGCCAATAGATCGAATGGTTCCAAAAGATACAATGATGCGTTTAAAAGTATTTGACAAAAAGGATTATTTGTAGTATTCTTTTGTAGATGCAAAAAAATAATGTGGTGGAGATTATGAAAAAAGAAAATATAACTATACTTACGCCAGAAGGCTATTTGGAGTTAGAAGCAGAGTTAAATGACTTAAAATTAAATAAAAGACCAGAAGTTATTAATGCTTTAAAATATGCTCGTTCTTTAGGAGATTTATCAGAAAATGCTGATTATGATGCAGCTAGAAATGAACAAGCTCAACTTGAAAGCCGTATTAAGGAGCTTGAATATAAACTTGAACATTGTGAAATAGTCGATAATCAAGATAAACATATTGCTAATGTTGGTTCAACTATTGTTATTGAATATGAACCTGGAGATGATGAAGAATATAAAATTGTTGGCTCTTTGGAAGCTGATCCATTTAATAATAAGATTTCTAATGAATCACCTATTGGTAAAGCCGTTATTGGACATAAGGCTGGGGAAGTAGTATCAGTGGAAAGTCCTAATGGTACTTATGATGTAACACTAAAAAGTGTAAATTAGGGTTAATTTAAGTTAGGAAATCCGAAATGGATATCCGAATTATTTAATTGATAAGCAACAAAGTGAAACTTTGTTGG
>CALVQM010000079.1 GCA_944358125.1 uncultured Bacilli bacterium | reverse complement strand
CCAAATATTAAAAGAACGAGATTATATGTTTCTCGTCCTTTTTTTAATTCGCTAAAACCTTAAGTTAATAACATTGGGTAATTCCTAGGTTTTTAAGTAACATTTTATGGTGGCTCCAGCGGGAATTGAACCAGCGACACAAGGATTTTCAGTCCTCTGCTCTACCGACTGAGCTATGAAGCCAAAAAAATGGCGGTTCGTACGGGATTCGAACCCGTGATCTTCTGCGTGACAGGCAGACGTCATAGGCCTCTAGACTAACGAACCACATGGTTGCGGGAGAAGGATTTGAACCTACGACCTTCGGGTTATGAGCCCGACGAGCTACCAGACTGCTCCATCCCGCGATATTAAATTAAGTGGCGGAGGAAAAGGGATTCGAACCCCTGCGCCGATTGCTCGACCTCCCGGTTTTCAAGACCGGTCCCTTCAACCAGACTTGGGTATTCCTCCACATTTTCCCGGTCAACAAAGCAATTATAGCAAAGATATTTTAGCATGTCAACCACATTTCTTTATTTTTTTATACTTCTTAATATTAATATAAGCATATTTTAAAAAATATTTCCTAAAAAACACTTATTTTTTGAAAAAAAGACTTGAAAAAGAAGAAAAAACATATTATACTTAAGAAGTCTTATTCATTAAGACAAGTGCCTGCCCAAGTGGCGGAATAGGTAGACGCACAGGACTTAAGGCCTCTTACTAACTGTTGGAAGGCCTTGAGCACTAGTCTAGAAATAGATTATGTGAATTTGCTCAAATTCGGGGAAACCTTACAGATAACGCTGATGGCAATCCCGAGCCAAGATTTGCGGAGGTAATTTGAAATTAAAATATTCAAAAGATGTATTAGAAAATATTGTGTTTAATTCTAAAAGCAAAAGAGAATGCTTACTGAAATTAAAATTGAAACCATATGGTGGAAATTATCGTATTCTTGATAAGTACATAGAACTATATAAGTTAGATACATCACATTTTCTTGGTCAAGGCTGGAATGTAAATAATAGTCCAGCTGATATAAAACCAATAGAAAAATATTTTAATAACGAAATACCTATTACTAGTTATAAGTTAAAAAAACGCATGTTGAAAGAAAAAATAAAACCACATATGTGTGAAAAATGTGGATTAAGAAGTTGGAATAATGAAATAATTCCATTAGAACTTCATCACATTAATGGCAACAATAAAGATAATTCGTTTAGTAATTTACAATTGCTATGTCCAAATTGTCATGCTTTAACAGATAACTACAGAAATCGCAAATAAGGTGTAGAGACTTAACGGGCAATACCTAAATCATTATTGATATGGTAAAGAGAAAGTCCAGACTACAAACACAAAAGTGGTAGTGAAAACTATAGTAGTAAGAAAATCCTGCGGGTGTTAAAACCCGTGCCGGTTCAAGTCCGGCCTTGGGCACCAACTTTGAATTTAAAGCTCAATTAGAGCTTTTTCTTTTTGCATAATTATGTTAGAATAAATTTAAGGAGTAAAGCTTATGAAAAAATTTAAGTTAAAAAGTGATGAAGAACTAATTAAAATATATTCTAATATTGAAGTAGAAGCAAACAAAAATAAATTTATTTTAACTTTATTTTTAACTAATAACCGTTTAGTCTTATTAAAAAATGTTAACAAAGAACTAGAATTCAATGCTTTTTTAGCTTCTAATTTAGTAAATATCCCTGAAAATTTAGAAGTAGCCTTTGCTATAAATTTAGATGAAATAGAAAAAATAAAATACGCAAATGGTATAAATTTTATCACTTTTAAAGAAAATAACAACGAGTTAAAATTATATTGTGATAATTTACTTAAATGAATAGAATAGGAGTGTAGTATGTCAAAAATAGTTGATGAATTAAAAAAAGAATATAAAGAAACAAAGAAAAGTAGTTTGCTAGTTTATTTTATTCTTCGTTTTTTAGTTATCTTATGTTTAATAAGACAAATAATATTGGGACATTTAGATAGTGCTTTATTATGTATACTATCTTTATTTTTACTTATTTTACCCGTTATTATTCAAAGAAAATTTAAAATAACTTTACCTAACACATTAGAAGCAATTATTTATATTTTTATTTTTTCTGCTGAAATACTAGGTGAAATCTATAATTTTTATGGCAATATTCCTAATTGGGATCTAATGCTACATACCTTAAATGGTTTTTTATGTGCTGCAATAGGATTATCTTTAATTGATTTATTAAATAAAAATAGTAAAAGTATCCATTTATCTCCCTTATATGTAGCTATAGCGTCTTTCTGCTTTAGTATGACTATTGGTGTATGTTGGGAATTTTTTGAATATGGAGCTGATAAAATTTTAAATACTGATATGCAAAAAGATGAATTAATAACTAGTATTTCTTCTGTTGAATTTGATCCATTCCAAGAAAATAAAGCCAAAATGATAAAAGGAATTAGTAAAACTATTTTGTATGATGAAAATAATGAAGAATTAATAACCATTGAAGATGGATATTTAGATATTGGTTTAAATGACACTATGGAAGATTTATGGGTTAATTTTATTGGAGCCAGCATCTATTCTATATTAGGATATTTTTATATCAAAAATAGAGATAAATATTCTTTAGCCAGTAAATTTATTATTACTAAACAAAAATAAATAAGTCATAAAAAGAAAGTTTAAGCGTACTCTTTACTAGAGGTGTTAGTTTTGAAAAAAATATTAATAGCCATATTTGTATTTTATTTATTTATTCCTTTAGTAAATGCTGCTGATTCTCTTAATTTAAGTAGTGAAAGTGCAATATTAATGGATGCTGTAAGTGGCAAAATTTTATATGAGAAAAATACTCAAGAAAAATTACCAATGGCTAGTATGACCAAAATTATGAGTATGCTTTTAATTATGGAAAATATTGAAAATGGTTCATTAAAATATGATGACAAGGTATTAATTAGTGAGAATGCTAGTGGTATGGGAGGATCTCAAGTATTTTTACAAAAAGGGGAAGAATATACAGTAAATGATTTACTTAAATGTATTGCTGTATCAAGTGCTAATGATGCTGTAGTAGCTATGGCTGAAAAAATAAGTGGAAGTGTTGATGCTTTTGTAAGCCTTATGAATACCAGAGCTCAAGAACTAGGGTTAGTTAATACTCATTTTGCTAATCCCCATGGTCTTGATAACGAAGATCACTACTCCACAGCTTATGATATGGCTCTAATGGCTAAAGAATTATTGCATCATGAAGATATTTTAAAATATACATCTATTTATGAAGATTATTTAACGAAACCAGATGGATCTCAAGTATGGCTTGTAAATACTAATAGACTAGTAAGATTTTACGATGGAGTAGATGGTCTAAAAACCGGCTATACAACCGAAGCTGGATATTGTCTAACTGCTACAGCTAAAAAAAATGACTTAAGATTAATTAGTGTAGTCATGAAATCACCTAGTGCCGAAGAAAGAAGTAGTGATACCTCAACATTATTATCTTATGGTTTTAATTCCTTTAAAAACAATATTGTTTTTAGCAAAGAAAAATCTCTTGGTAAAGTAAAAGTAGAAAAGGGTAAAATTAGTGAAATTGATGTTTATTTAAAAGAAGATGCAACTGAATTATTAAGTGTAACTAAAAAGCCAAGTAATTATACTTTTAATATTAAAATTAATTCAATTAAAGCCCCTGTTAAGAAAAATAGTGTTGTTGGTACAGCTGAAATAATTGATAATGAAGGTAATATTATTAAGGAAGTTGAAATAATAGTAAAAGAAGATATTAAGCAAGCTAGTTTTCTAGATTATTTAAAACAAAACTTAAAATTTCTAACTAGTGGTAGTTAAAAAATAACTCGAATTATAAAAGTTCGAGTTTTTAGTATCTATTATACTTACCTATGTGGATTAGTCTTTTTATAATTTTTAGCATTTTCTAACCCATAAATATAAGTAGGTGTATCATTTTCAAAAACATAATCATCTAAATTACCATTAAAACCATACAATTTACGATAACTTTCTTCTGTTTTAGTTAAATCAATTTGCATTGGCTTTCCTTTTTTAAAAGCTTCATAATCTTGTCTATGAAAAACTTTATAAAACCCAAAAGATAATTTGCTATTACCCTTGATAAAACTAACAAAATAAGATGGATCAAATAAAACCATTGGCTCTTTATCATATCCTTTAGGATAAATAAAATTATATGCGTGTATTTCATCTTCTCTACCACCACAAACCACTTCTGAATCAATACCTAAAAACTTAAATAAATTATGTGCCATACCTGCTTTTTCCGAACAAAAAGCAATACCATTTTCTCTAACTGTTTTAATTGATAATCGTTTGTTTTTATGAGATAAATACGTCATATATCTATCTAATCCTATATCTTTACTAGGTAGATAATTATATACGACAAAAAATATAGTAGTAAACAAAGATAATTCATTGTACCAACTTCCCATTTTAATTTCTTTAATTAAATTAATATATGGAGTTATATCATCATACACTAGATCAGGGCATTCAAAATTATTAAAGTTTTCAGCAGCTTTATAATGTATTTTTTGTGATATATAATCTCGAAAACTATCTGTATAATTTTGCCCAACTGTTTTTTCCTCACTATTTATTTCAAGTTCCTTTAATCTTTCTTTTACAAAATTAATAATTTCTTCCTCACTTTGTAATTCAAATATTTTTTTATTTATTTCTTCTTTTGTCATTAGTTTATTTCCTCCTAAACTTTCAATTTTATTATAACATAATTTTTAGTAAATTAATTCTATTTAAAATCTTAAAATTGAAATAATTGTAAAAAGAAATTAAAAATGCACAGTATTTTCAAAATATTGTGCATTTTTATAAAAAAAGAACGCATTCTGCCCAATCATTGTGCAAAAATTCAAAAATGACTCCTTTCAAAGTCTAAAAGTTCATTTTTATTATCCATTTTTTTCTAACTTTTTGAATAATATGGTGCAAGGAAGGAGATTTGAACTCCCACGAATGAAATTCACTACCCCCTCAAAGTAGCGCGTCTACCAATTCCGCCACCCTTGCATACTCATATTATAAAGCAAAACTGCAAAAAAAGAAAGCTTTTTTTATTGGCACTTTTAGGCATTTTTAGGGGGTTCTTCCGAAAGTTTAAGTACAGAGAATAAAAAGTAGATTGAAATATATCTGCTTTTTGTACGGTTTAAAATATG
>CALVQM010000078.1 GCA_944358125.1 uncultured Bacilli bacterium | reverse complement strand
AGTGAAATCATTGAAACTATTTTATTATTAAACGAAACATCTGGAAGAACAGAAGTTAAACTATGTAAGCATTGTGGCAAACCATTTATTGCAAAAAACATCAAATCTGAATATGATACTATTCAATGCCGAAATAGAGAAAATATAAATAAAAGCAGACAGAAGAAAAATAATTTTATTGAATAAGGTTTATATTAAAATATATTAATTGGAGGTACAATATGATTGAGGTAAAAAACTTTGACAACTGGGTTGAAGATTCTGAAGCTGGAAAGTTTGGTAGTGGTGCAAGTGAAAAAATATGGCTTGTAAATCCTGAAAATAATGAAAAAGGGATTTTTAAATATCCTAAAGTAAAACATGATGGAACAATAACAGGAGAATATTTGGCTGAAAAACTTGCTACAGAAATAGGAAAACTAATAGGTGTAGAATGTGCTAAAGTTGATATTGGTACATATAAACGGAAGAATTGGCTCAATGAGTTATAGTTTTTTAAATAATACCACTTCTCTAGTGGAAGGAGTAGAATTCATTTTAGGAAAATATCCTTATTATGATAAAGATACATTGGTAGACAGATATTCTGGTATGCCATACTCTTTTCAAATGATTGTAGAAAGTATGAAACCAATATTAGGAATAAGTACCATTGCCAAAATATTATTGTTTGACGCACTTATAGGCAATAGTGATAGACACCATAGTAATTGGGGAATTATTGAAACAAAGGCATCTCTATATGTAGAAAAAGGTCTATTTCCAGTTAATGTAATAACATTGAGTCCTTTATATGACAATGGTTCATCACTATGTTCATACATAAATGAAAGTGATATTGAAACAATATTAAAAGATAAAATTAGATATGAATCTATTATAAATACAAAATCAAAATCAGCTATAGGGTGGAATAATCTACGACCTATTAGACATTTCGAATTGATTAAAAATTTAAGGAATGAGTATTATGATGAAACGGTTAATTTTGTAATAAACATCAAGAAAAACATAACTGAGCAATCAATTGATACTATTCTAAGCAATTTTGATGATAATATTATAAGCAGTCAAATGAAGAAATTATTAAAGAAATTTATAATTGATAGAAGAAATAGAATTATTGAAATATATAATTTAGATAGTGAGGTGTAAAAATGGAAAAAGATTTAGTATATTTAGTCTGGACAGATAGAAAGACAGGTAATAAATATAAAGTTGCAGAATTATATAAACAAGGAAATACATTTTATTTTAAATATATTTTAGAGAATGTTAAAGAAGCTCAAAAAGCAGGTTTTAAACTACTTGTAGCATTTCCACAAATTAATGCACTATATGATAATCCAAAGTTATTTGCTAATTTTGCAGCAAGATTACCAGAGCCAACAAGACCAGAAATTAAAGAAATTTTAGCAACATATGGAATGACGGAATATGATGATTTTGAACTACTAAAAAGAAGTGGTGCAAAACTTCCTACTGATGATTATGAATTTGTAAAATAAGGGGTGTAATATGTCTTGTACGTACTATTTAAGAGATAGAAAAATTACTACTCAAGTAATTAAAGAGTTGGATTTATTAGAGAAAGATTTTAATTCAAAACTTAATAATTTGTATGAAGAACTTAATAATAAAGTTGCCAGTATCTTGCCAATCAATAATATAGATGTAATGGAAGAATGTAGACAATACGAGCCTAACTACATAAATGAAACAACATTTTATATCGATCCGATTAATAAATATGATATTGGCGTACAGATTGCAGGAGATTTTAGATTTCGTAACTTTGTGGACTTAAATCATTTCATTAGTTTTTATGAAGAAAATAAGTCTAAATATATTATTGTTGATGAATATGACTCTGAGTTTACTTTGGATGAATTCTTGAAGGAAGTAAATTTTAAGTAAGCTACATTATCATTAAGATATATTAGAAAAAATATGGGAGAAAAATACAAAAAATGATAGATAATAATAGATTAAATCATTCATTAGCAGTTGCTAAAAAAATGATTGAAATAGGAAAAGAATATAATTTAAATGATGATGAATTGCAAGACTTATTTATATTAGGCTTTAACCATGATATTGGTTATGAATATGGAAATAATTCTAAACATGCACATATTGGAGGAGAAATATTAAAAAGAAATAATTATAAATATTGGAAAGAAATTTATTATCATGGAGATATTAACTCAGAATACACATCATTATTTTTAAAAATACTAAATAAAGCAGATATGCAAATTGATAAATACGGTAATGATGTTGGTTATACACAAAGACTGGAAGATATTAAAAATAGATATGGAGAAAATTCAGTAACTTATAAAAATGCTGAAATGTTAGTGTCTGAATTAAGGAGGAATAATCACTAATTATGGATAAATATATAATTGTTACAACACTTTGCAATAAAGAAGAAATAGCTAATAAAATAATAGATACATTATTGGAAAAGAAATTAGTAGCAGGAAGTCAAGTATCTAAAGTTCACTCTAAATATTGGTGGAATAATGAATTAGAAGAATGTGATGAATATAAATTAGAATTTAGAACAAAAGAAAGTTTATTTTATGAAACAGAAAATGAAATCAGGAAAATACATGATTATGAAACAGCTGAAATTTCTTATTTTGAGATAAAAGGTGCAAGTAAAGATTTTCTTAGTTGGATAGATAGCGAAATAAAATAAAAAAGAAAGTAACCTATATTTTTATATAGGCTACTTATTTTTGCTAAATCTTTTTTATTTGATTTAGCTTTTTTATTTAGGTTCATTTACAGGAGCTACACTTTACCTAATATTATAAATTAATCAGTCACTATTTCACCTAATAGCTAATAGGATGGACTTATGCTCTTATTTCTACGAGTTACTTTAAGAACGGTCATAATTTATAATTTAGTGTGTATTTTTGCCACATACTTTATTCTATAGCTATCTCAACTAATCAGTCATACTTGGGCTTTCTGCCTCGGGACTTATGCTCTTATTTCTACATGTTACTTTAAGAACGGTCATAGTATATTGATAGTTGTTGTTATAGGAAGTATGGGCGCCCATACTTCATTTCGTTTTGTATTCTCAAATTCGAATAAAGTATGGTAGAACCTACCCCTTTTGAAAACAATAATGTTTTCAAACTACTTAAATTATAGCATTTTTTCTTAAATTTGTCAAATTTATCAGTCTCTCAATTTTTTCTTACATTTATTTTTAGATATTTCTTTTTCAGCTTTTTCTTTGTTATCTTCAAATCTTTTCTGGATTATCCAATCTTCTTTTTCTCCTTTTTCAGCTTTGGAAATAATTCTTCTACAAGTTTGTATTGTAGAATTTAATCTATCTATATCCTTAGTTAATTTATCAATCTTTGCCTCGAGAATCATTTTATCAGCATTATTTTGACTTTGATTATATAATTTCATATAATCTTCTCTTTGAGCCTTTAAAGGCGAAATTCTTTCAAGATACTTAGTCCTTAAATTTTGAATATCTGTTATTGATGTTAAATTATAATCATTAATCATATTTAATTCATCACATAATTGATTAAACTTATTTATTTCTTTATAATACTCTGCTGTTCTTTCTTCATAATGTATTTTAGGAGGTAATTTTCCTAGAACATATAAATAATGCACATATAGTCTATAAAATGATGAAGTTTTTAATAGTTCAGAATTAATTTTTATACCTTCATATATTTTTATTCTATATATTTTATTTTCTTTAAACTGGTAACTTCTGTAATAAATTCTATTTTTTATATTTTCAAAAGTATAATCTTCTCCAAAAGCTCTTGCAAGTCTTATATTTCTATTAAAATATGGACTTGATATAGATATAGTACTATTAGTTCTCCTAATATAATAGCCTTTATAAGCTAGAATATCAACAAAGTCTTGATATTTCCTTGCCTGCTTAATAGTTTCATCAATGTCTGCTTTTATTAGTTCCATTTTTCCACTATTTCGATTATAATTATTGATTCTACTCCTTGCAATGTCATTTTCTTTATTGGCTTTATTACTTTCAACAACAGATAAACCATATTTTCTACATAGATTATCATTTTCTTCTCTTAAAAAAGCAAGTTCTGCATTAGAATTGTGGTATTTAATCCCATCTACAAAAGAAACCGAATTTAGTACAATATGGTTATGGACATTTTCTTTATCTATATGGGTACAAACTAAAACTTGATATTTATCGCCAAATAGGCTTTGGGCAAATTCTACCCCTATGCGATTACTTTGTTCAGGCGATACTTCTTTTCCAGCAAAAGATTGAATTATATGATAACCTAATCTGCCATCTTCTTTGTGAAAGTTCTTTTTTGTAAGCATCATTTGAAAATATGCTGTATCTGGCAAGCAATTTATACCAGATACTAATATTCCTTTTTCTGTTTTATTTCCATTTTTAGCATAGTTTATTACAGCTTCTAGATTTTTATTTATAACCTTATATTTTGTAATAGCCATAACACGCCTCCTTATTTCTGTCTTGAATAAAGTTCTTTTTCAAACCTTAAAATAAAGTCAGACAATGTGCTAGATATATTACTATAATCATCATGCGAAACACTATATCTAGAATTAGCAATTCTTGCAATTTGATTTATATTATTTGCTATTCCATACAGCTCTCTTTGAAACTTTTTTATTTCTTCAGTTGGTTGTGCTTTTATTCTATAACCCTTTACTAAACTTCTTATAAATTCGGATTCACTTAATCCACATTCTTTTGATTTCTTTTTTAGTAAATTATCTTCTTGCACATTTATCCATATTTGTTTTTTTATATTTCTCTTTCTCATATAAATTTGAGATCCTTTCCTAAAAATTTTAAGGGGTTTGGGGAAGAAATTCCCCATCAATCAGTTTTGTGTCAAAACTGACAAGCTGTATTTATACGGGAGTATAAATGCGACGCTTGCTTTCAAAATATCGTCAGAGATATTTATACATAAATTATCTCATTACATACAATTTCTTCAGCACGATTTTTAATATTATTCATTTTTTGAACCCACTCTAACAGATTCTTAGCTTTTAATTTTTCATCAACATTTTCTTCTTTAGCCAATTCATTTATTAAAGCATTTACTTTTGCTTGTGCCTCTCCGTTTGTCTTTACTAAATGCTCGTGTAATTTATTATTTAGTAGTAAATCTTGATACAAAACTCGCTTATGCTCTTTTAAAAAGTTTAATCTTAATCTTCCATATTTGCCTATATCTTTTCCTTTTGTTTCTTTACTTTCTTCTGGCATTACTATATTAGGCAAATAATAATCTCCATATTTTGTATATTCTAATTTCATTAAAATCACTCCATTTCTTTTAATTTTCAAAATTATAAT
>CALVQM010000077.1 GCA_944358125.1 uncultured Bacilli bacterium | reverse complement strand
GCTAAAACAAAATAAGTTAGCTCATCTGACCAAATCGAAGATTTGGAGATTCATTTATGATATAATTGATAAGAAAATATGTAACAATATCTACATAATTACTAAAGTTTTAGGAGGATGTATATGAAAGTTGGAGTAATAATGGGGGGAATTTCTTCAGAAAGAGAAATTTCACTTAAAAGTGGTAATTCAATAGTTGAAAAAATAGATAAAAATAAATATGAAGTAGTGCCTATAGTTATTGATAATAAAGAAGATATAGTAAATGAAATAGATGGTCAAGATTATTATTTTGTTACACCGGAAGAATTTCAAGAAAAGATCGATCGTGATGCGTTTTTAGAGTATGCTCAAGTACAATATGGTTGTTTTTATGGTACTCCTAAAAAAGAAATTGAAGAAAAGCTAGAATCAGGTTTTGATGTTATATTAGAAATAGATGTAGAGGGAGCTAAACAAGTTAAAGAAAAATTTCCAGAAACTATCTTAATTTTTATTATGGCACCATCTATGGAAGAAGTAAAAAGGCGTATTAAAGAGCGGAAAACGGAAAGTGCCGAACAAATTATTAAAAGATTTAAAAGAGCTTATCAAGAAATTAATGAAGTTAATAAATATAATTATGTTGTGGTAAATGATGAAGTAGATGAAGCGGTTAAAAAGATTGAAGCTATATTAATTAGTGAAAAATGTAGAGTTGATAGAATTGAAGAAATTCGCGTAGAAAATGAAGAAGAAATTATTCATGAATTTTTAATTGACAAAGATTTTGATAATGATACAAAACATATTGTTTGAATTAATAAGTTTTTTAGTTGTTAATTTATTAAAAATATGTTATATTAAATATGTAAGTGTTATCCATCTAGTGGATAGCGCCTGCAATGGTTTTACAAGCGCTACGCCTTTAGGCTAGCGGCTTTTTTTATTTTCATCTCTAATAATAGAAATGAGCATAATTATTATAATAAACAAATACTTTATTTCTTCGTTCATTTACATCCTCCTACTTTCGTAAAACCCCCTGAATAAATTCAAGTAGTTTATACTACTTATAAAAGAAAGCAGGCGCTACCACTAAATAAGATAACAGCATCTATTATGAAGGATTGTCCCAGAAAAGGCAAGAAAAACCGTTCGACAAATTCCGACGCATTTTGACATCTGTGTCGAAAACAAAAAAATATCTACTTATTTAGATATTTAGGACTATCTATTTTACCTAAAAGATAGTCGGCAGAGATATTGTATTTTTTGCAAATTGTATATAAAAAGGGAGTGGCAATTAAATATCTTCCAAGTTCATAGCCTGCAATAGTACCATAAGAACAACCAAGTATTTTCCCTAATCCACTTTGTGTAAGTTTATTTTCTTTTCTAAATTCTTTTAAGCGAGCTCCAGCAATTTTTAAATCTATATTTTCTTTGTAGTTTTGATATTGTTTTATATTTGATATATTAAATATATAATCTAATGACACATTAAAATAATTACATAAAGTATTCAAATGAATAATAGGAATAGTATTGTATTCTCTTTCGTATTTACCATATGTATCTTTATCAAAGTTTAAAAATCTTGAGATGTCATAAATTTTTAATCCTTTTTCTTCCCTTAATTCCTTTAATTTTTCACCATAATTCATTTTATAATCACCAAAATAATTGTCTCATAATCAAAGTATAAAATTTAAAAAACGGACAAATACCAAAATTTTTCTTGACTTTTTATCTAGCTCACTTTATAATTTAACTATAAGCTAGGAGACTCATTAATATAGTAAGACTTTTTAATGGGTAAATAAATGAAGCAGAACTTCATAAAGGAGATTTAAGAATGAAATATGAGGTATTAAAAAGAAGTCATTTAAAGAGAAATATTATAATTGCTTTAATAGTGGTAGGAGTGATTAGTGCAATTATACTTAATTTTACAAGAGCAAAATATAGAACTACAGAAAGTATTCCTTTAATACAGGGAACTATTAATTTTTCACCATCTGACTTTAATATATTAGCTTTTTATTTAAATAAAGGAACAGAAACTATAAGTGCTGATAAAGCACCCCATGTGGGATATACATTAAATACAGAACAATCTACATGTGAAGTAAATGATAAAGATGCTGGAGGAGAAATAGTATATGAAGATGGTAATTTATCCTTTATGAATATGAATTATAAAGGAACAAAATGTAGTGTCTATTTTGATTTAATACCGGATAGTGAGAACCCTGTTTTGCATAACATAAATTCTAGCTCTTTAAATGATAATTCAGTTACTATAAATATTGAAGCAACAGATAATATAGGAATATTTTATTATTATTATAAGTTAGATAATGAAGAAGAAATAAGAACGGAAGAAAATAGTTATACATTTGAAGAGCTAGAAAAGGATAGTGTTCATACTATAACAGTAAGAGTAGAAGATGCAGCCGGAAATGTTTCAGAGACAAAAAATAAAGAAGTAATAGTTGGAATTAGAGGTAAAGATTATATATTAGCCAGTGTAAATAAGCCAACTGGCCAGACAACAGATTGGACAGGTAAAATATCTTATTATTATACAGGAAACCCAAATAATTGGGTACAATTTGCAGGCTTTTATTGGCGAATAATAAGAATTAATGGAGATGGGTCAATTAGAATGGTCTACCAAGGAATAGCAGATAGTGAAACACCAGATAATGGAAATATGACAGGAGAAGGAACCCAAATCGGAACAAGTGCGTTCAATAGTTCGTTTGTTAATAACATGTATGTAGGATTTAAGTATACAAGTGGCCAAGTGCATGGAACAAGAACAAATAGTACGATATTAGGAGGTAATAGTAATTCGTCTTTAAATACATGGTATATTAATAATTTAGCAGATGAAGCTGAATATCTAGACGGAAACGCAGGATTTTGTGGAGATAGAATACCATATAGTGGAAGTGGAACAGGAACAAGTGATACTTACTATGCAGCATATAATCGATTAGTAAATAATAATAATCCAAGTTTACAATGTGATATTCAGGATGTATATACCACAACCGATAGTAGTAGTGGAAATAAATCCTTAACGTATTCAATCGGATTAATTAGTGTGGATGAAGTAGCGTTAGCAGGTATACCATGGTGGGAAAATGGAAGCGATACTAATAATTACCTATACATAGGACTGAATTATTGGACCATGTCTCCGTGTTACTTTCGCGCTGCGCTCGGCGATGCTCGCGTGTTCTATGTGAATTCGTCTGGCAACTTCATCGACCAGCGTGTGAATAACACATATGGCGTCCGTCCGGTCATAAATATCCGTTCTGATGTAGAAATAACCGGTTCCGGAACAACTACAGATCCATTTAGAGTGGTTGGAGCCTCTTAAAGACTAGCATATAAGCTAGTTTTTATTAATGTTTTTTTATTCTTCTAATATAATTTATTAGGGAGTGAAAAGATGTTTTTAAGTTTACTTAATATTGTAAAAGATATGCTTATGTTTACCGGAAGTTATTCAAATCAAGTATTTCCGGAACCACTTAATAGCGAAGAAGAAGATTTCATGATTACCAAAATGCTTAATGGTGATATGGAAGCTAGAAATACTTTAATTGAACATAATTTACGATTAGTAGCGCATATCGTAAAGAAATTTGATAATGGACATACTGATACCGATGATTTAATAAGTATTGGAACAATTGGCCTTATTAAAGGAATTGATTCTTATAGTAGGGGAAAAGCTACAAAAATTACAACCTATGCGGCAAGATGTATTGAAAATGAAATCTTAATGCACTTTCGTTCAAGTAAAAAACAAGCAAATACGGTTAGTTTGAATGATTCGATAGGCTTTGATAAAGATGGTAATGAAGTTAGTTTGATAGAAATTATTCAAGATGATACATGTGATATAGCAGATGGCTTACATTTAAAAGATAATATTCATTTATTAAAGAAATTCTTTCATGTTTTAACACCTAGGGAACAAGAAATATTAATTAAAAGATATGGTTTGTTAAATGAAGATGAACATACCCAAAAAGAGATTGCTAAAGATTTACATATATCTCGTAGTTATGTATCCAGAATTGAGAAAAGAGCATTATCTAAAGTATTAAAAGAATTTATGAAAAGTAACCAAGGATTATAATTTTTAAGTAAGGGTCTCTTGCTTTTTTTCTTATTATCCATTAAAATAATGAATAGAAAAGAGGTTTTTGTATGACTAATCAAGAATTAGCAGATTTAATATTCCCAAATATAACAAAAACGATAGAAGATTATGAACAAGCATATCCCGCAAGAGATTTAAAAGAAGGAGCTAAAGTTGTTCGTTTTGCTCCATCACCAACGGGATTTATGCATATTGGAAATATGATGAGTGCTACCATTAATTACTGTTTAGCCGCATCTAGTAATGGCATTTTTTACTTAAGAAATGAAGATACAGACCAAGCTCGCAGTGTAGAAGGAGCTGTTGAGTTTATTCATCATATTTTAAAGCATTATCATATTTATCCGAACGAGTATGAATACGAAGGAAAGATTGTTGGTAATTATGGACCATATATTCAAAGTGAGAGAATAGAAATATATCATGCTTTTATTAAACATTTAATTGCAGTAGGAAAAGCTTATCCTTGTTTTTTAACCAGTGATGAATTAAATGAAATCAGAGCGTATCAAGAGAAAAATAAAAAAAGAATTGGTATTTATGGCCGATATGCTAAATTTAGAGATGTATCTAATGAAGAGGCTGCTAAAAGAATAAAAGCAGGAGAAAAGTTTACTATTCGTTTTCGTTCGGAAGGGGACTTTAATAAAAAGTTTATTTTTGAAGATTTAACGAAAGGTAAGATTGAATTACCAGAAAACGATATTGATGTGCCAATTATGAAAAGTGAAAATTTACTTCCAACTTATCATTTTGCTCATGTAGTAGATGATCATTTAATGCGAACTACTCATGTAGTAAGAGGAGAAGAATGGCTTAGTAGTGTTCCTCTTCATTATGAACTTTTCTCGAGTTTTGGTTTTAAAATGCCTAAATATATTCATACTTCTTTAATATTGAAAAAAGATAGAGATACAATTAGGAAAATTAGTAAGCGAAAAGATCCTGAAGCTTTAATGTTTTACTATGAAGAAAAAGGGTATCCGGCAGAAGCGGTACTTGATGCGGTAATGACAATAGCTAATTCGAACTTTGAGGAATGGAGGACTAATAATCCGGATAAACCTTTCTATGAATTTCCTTTTAGTCCAAAAAAGATGAGTTCTAGTGGAGCATTATTTGATTTAGATAAATTGGATAATATTTCTAAAAATTATATTTCCAAGATGAAAGCTAGTGATTTATATGAAGAGTATTTAAAATGGGCTAAAGAATATGATGAACA
>CALVQM010000076.1 GCA_944358125.1 uncultured Bacilli bacterium | reverse complement strand
ATGATTGATACTTTTATTACGACAAAAGCTCCAAGTGAAGAAAGACATTTAAAAAGAGTACAAGCGATAAAAATGTATGAGGAAGAACATTAATGGGTATTGATATATATTTATATGTTTTCTTCACATTACTTTCTATTTTTATTCTTAATGGAGTACATTGGGAAAAGTTTATGAAAGCTGGTAAAGTAATAGAAGCTAAATTACTGGTTTTAACTTTTAGTTTTGCTTTAAGTTATTTGCTTACTAATTTTGTTTTAGCTTTTATAGATTAAAAGACATACTGTGAAATGATTTATAGTATGTCTTTTTATATGATAAAGTATGTCGGAATTTGTCGAACTGTTTTTCTTGCTTTTTTAAGCATAATGTCTCATAATAAATAACTGTTATCTAACTGGTGGTAGCGCCTGCTTTCTTTTATGAGTAGTAATAACTACTTGGATTTTATTCAGGGGGTTTTATGAAAGTAGGAGGATGTAAATGAACGAAGAAATAAAGTATTTGTTTATTATAATAATTATGCTAATCTCTATAATTAAAGATGAACATAAAAAAAGTCGCTAGCCCAAAGGCATAGCGCAATGCATTTTGCAGGCGCTATCCACTAAGTGGATAACACTTACATGTTTAATATATCATATTTTAAATAGATTAACAAGGAATTTTATTCGTTTATAGTGATAAACATAAAACGATTATAGTTATTATAGTCTTTTTCGATAGTGATGGTAGCCTTTGGATAAATACTTAAGGCTATTTTTTTTATTTCTTCATTAAGAGTATCTCCTATTTCAAAAATAATTACTCCATTTGGATTAAGTATTTCTTTGGAAAAAGATAGTATTTTTTTGTAAAATTCTAATCCACTATCTTTGGCATATAAGGCTATAGATGGTTCATATTTTGTCTCGGCACTTGTATACTCTTCTTCTTTAACATAAGGAGGATTGGAGATAATAAAGTCATATTTGCCATCTATTTTTTCTTTTAGAATGTCTTTTTCAAAAAAGCTAATGTTTACTTGATTTATTAAAGCATTTTCTTTAGCAACTTTTAAAGCTTCTTTACTAATATCACAAGCATCGATGTTAATATTTAAATTTTTTGCTAAAGCAATGGCTATAGCACCACTTCCTGTGCATAGATCAATTCCTTTTGTCATATTCTTGTTTTTAAGTAAATTAATAGTTTTTTCAACTAAATATTCCGTTTCATATCTTGGTATTAAAACGTTTTCATTTACTTTTATTTTGCAGTTGTAAAATTCTACAAATCCTATTAAGTATTGAATAGGATAGTTTTGTTTTAATAATTCTTCGGCTTCTTTTAAATTCCCTTGATAATACTTTTTTAATGCTTCTAATTCGGCATTACCGATTTTATTCAAAAGATTCACCTGCTAGTTTAAGTCTTAAATCTTCTGTTTGGAGAGCTTCAATGATTGGATCTAATTCACCGTCCATTACACGATCTAGAGTCATAGTAGAAAAATTAATGCGGTGATCAGTTACTCTATTTTGAGGATAGTTATATGTTCTAATTTTTTCGCTTCTATCCCCTGTTCCAATTTTACTTTTTCTTTTACTACCTAGTTCTTGTTCTTCTTTTTGTCTGATTTCATCTTGAATTTTAATTTTTAATAGTTCCATGGCACGGTCTCTGTTACGTAATTGACTTCTTTCTGTTTGACAAGTTACAACAACTCCAGTAGGAATATGAGTAAGTCTAACAGCTGAATTAGCAGTATTAACAGATTGTCCACCTGCTCCACTTGAGTGATATACGTCCATTTTAATATCACTTTCTTTGATATCAATATTAGATGTTTCGACTTCAGGCATTACTAGGACAGTTGCTGTTGAGGTATGAACACGACCTTGGGTTTCCGTTACGGGTATTCTTTGAACACGATGAGAACCATTTTCATATTTTAGTTTTTTATATACGTCTTCACCTTTTATTAGTACTTCAATTTGAGAATATCCTCCACTAGTTCCTTCTTGGGCATGTAATTCTTCAATTTTCCAACCATTTTTTTCAGCATAATAAGAATACATTCGGTAAAGATCTCCGGCAAAAATATTTGCTTCATCTCCTCCAGCAGCTCCTCTTATTTCCATAATAATATTTTTACCATCATATTCATCTTTAGGAACAAGAAGAATTTCTAATTCTTTTTTTACATTTTCTAATTTTTCTTTTAGATTTTCAAGTTCAATTGAAGCCATATCTTTTAATTCTTCATCTTGCATTAGAACTTTGGCATCTTCTATTTGTTCGATTATATTTTGGTATTCTTCATATTTTTTTACTGTGGGTTCTAAATCACTAGCTTCTTTAGATAAGCTTTTAACTTTATTATAATCACTCATGATTTCAGGATTGGTTAAATCATGTTGTAATTCTTCATATTTTTCTTTTATTGCTTCTAATCTTTCAAACATGGTTATCTTCCTTTCTTTTTAATTATACCAATAAATAAAGAGAAAAACAAACATTAACTGTTTGCTTCTTCATCATCAACATCAATTACCACTAAATCTTCTAAATCATCATCTGGTAAGTCATCATCAGTATCTGTATCATAGAAGATATCGTCTTCATCTTCTTGTTCTTCTACTAGGTCATCATCTTGTTCTTCAATTTCTTCATTTGTAATTAAGTCATCTTCTTCATCGTCTACTACGACTTTAGGGTTATGAAATTCTTTTAAATCCCAATATCCATCTTCTAACATGATAAATCTTTTATCGGTTGTTAAAAGCTCAAAGAAATCAGCTATTTTTTCTTCAAATAGTTCTTCCGGTAATTTTAGAGCGTCACAAACTTTTTTAAAGAGCTCATTAATCTTCATTTTTTGTTTTTCGTCTTTTAGAATTATGTATGCTATATCATCATAATTCATGGTTTCAAGTTCATATTCGGGTATATCATTTAGTTTCATACAATTCTCCTTCGTTCGTAAACATTATATGACATAATTAACTAATATGTTAATAAGTCCTAGTAATTGTAATATGGAATGATGTATTTGTCAATTCCTTAATTTACATTTTTTCAGGAATATTTATACCTAAAATATTTAATAAATATTTATTGTTGTCATAAATTAGCTTTGTTAGGGCTAACCATGAAGTTTTGATATTTGCATTTTCTTCTGTTAAAACTTTATTTTCAGCATAAAAATTGTTATAAATATTTGTTATTTTATATAAGTATTCACATATTTCATTTAAAGAACGATTTTCAAAACTTCTTTTTATAATTCTTTTTAAATCTAGCATAGCTAGTAATATTTTTCGCTCATTTTCAGTAGTTAGAGTTTTGATATCTTTAAAGTTATTTTGTTGTTCTATTGCTTTTTTTAATAAAGAATTCATTCTTACACAAGAATATAATAAGTAAGTTCCGGTTTTGCCATTTAAATCGGTAAATTTTTCGATATCAAAGTTATAATCAGTAGTTCTGTTAGGAAGTAAATCAGCATATTTTATGGCTGCTACAGCGATTGTTTTGGCAATTTCGTTTCTATTTTCTTGAATACTTTCCATTAATCTTTTGCTACAAACTTTTGTTACACTATCTAGTAAGTCTTTTAGTGGCATGACTCCACCATCTCTAGTTTTAAATGGTTTGCCATCTGGTCCATTCATAGTCCCAAAACCATTAAAAATTAATTTGGTATTTTCTTTTACAATATCACTTTTTTGGGCGGCACGGAATACTTGAGTAAAGTGTAATTCTTGACGTTTATCGACAATATACCAAATTTCATCTAATTTATATTTATGGACACGTTCCCAAATAGCAGCTAGATCTGTTGCTTCATATGATATGGCACCATTACTTTTAACAAGTATTAATGGTGGTATTTCTTTGTTGTCAGTTTCTTCTAAAACATTAATTACTTCAGCTCCATTACTTTTTTCAATGATATTTTTTCCATATAAGTAATTAAATAATTCGTCCATGTATAAAGAGTTATCAGATTCGCCTTCCCATAAGTCAAAATCGACATTTAAGTCTTGGTAGATCTTTTTAATTTCATCAACACTTACTTTGACTATTTTTTGCCATAAAGCATAATAGCCTTTGTGTTTGTTTTGTAGTTCTAAATTGATTTTACGGGCTTCTTCCATGATACTTTCATTTTCTTTGGCTTTTGTAGTAGCGGTTGGATATAATTCTAGTAAATCTTCATTAGTTAAGTTAAAGTCTACATCTTCCCCATTATAATTATCTTGAAAGTATGCTAAATTTGGGTATCTTGTTTTAATTTCAAGGATTACCATGCCCATAGGTCTACCCCAATCACCTAGGTGAATATCACTAATGGTAGTGCAGCCAACAGCTTTGCATAAATTATTTAAAGCTTGACCGATATTAGCACTTCTTAAGTGACCAACATGTAATACTTTAGCAACATTGGGGCCACCGTAGTCTAGGAATATTGTTTTGTTAATTCCTAAATTATAATTAGAAGTTATATCTTTTAAAGTTTCATTAGCAAATTCAATTAGAAATTCATCGCTTAATTTAATATTGATAAATCCGGGATTAGCTACACTAACACTTTTTAATTCGTTAAAATCTTTGATACTATCTTTTATTTTGGTAGCTATGTTCATTGGATTATCATGATAAGTTTTAGCTAAAGACATAGCACCATTATATTGATAATCACCTAAATCGGGTCTATTGGAAGGATTTAAGAGACAATCTTCTACTAGGTAGCCTATTTCTTGCATTTTATTTTTTATTTTTTGTTCTAAAATTTCTATTTTATGCACTTATATCACTCATTTCTATTTTTATTTTAAGGGGTTGTTCATGGCTTTCTAATAAATATTCTAGGGTTATTTTGTTTTTTTCGCAAGAAAAATTATACTCTTTAATTTTTAGTTCAAAACTTTGATTAATTTCTTTTAGAGTTATTAAAGCTTCATGAGGGCTTATTTTTAACAAACTTTCTAAATTTTCTTTTTCTAAAGTTTGGTTTGCAACATTGATTTTAAAAGCATCTGTTTCATTTTCATATTGTAAGATATTATTTTTAAATATTCCTAAAAGATTTTCTTTAAATAAAAGAGTGTTTTCTTCATAGGTATTTATTATTAGTTCTTTGTTCATAAATATCACCAATTACGTACTCATTATACTAAAAATTGGTATAAATTACAATAATTGTTGAGAATGTAAGAATTTCTGTTTATAAAATATCTTTAATTTACGCATATTAATATTGGGTGAAGGCTATGCGAGCTGTTCGATTTTGCTTTAAAATGGGGATTTTTCTTTTTATATCTTTTCTTGTTATTATTGTTGGGTTATATACATATGCTTATTTAAGTCCAAAATTAGAACTTAGAACAGCAGGACAGTATTATATATATGATACGAATGA
>CALVQM010000075.1 GCA_944358125.1 uncultured Bacilli bacterium | reverse complement strand
ATAATGTGAACTTTTTCAAGATTGATTAAGAAAAAACACTAGGTAATATAATGATTCTAGTGTTTTTAGTTCACATTTTATATAAGTTCACATTATATAGATATTTTGCTATTTAATACAAAATTAAATTCCTACGTTTGTGTAGAATTAAAGTTAAGAAGTCTAAAAAAAGAAGATAAAGCCCAAATAGAATTTTATATGCAACTAGTGGACGAGCAAGTAAAAGAAGTGTATCATAATAAAACAATAGGCATCATTATTACGAAAGAAAGCGATGAGTTTATTGTTAATTTTGTTAAGAGCAATGATGTCATTCCTTTATATTATGAATTAAAAGAAAAAATTAATCTATGAGCAAATATTTCTAATTTTTATATAGTCAGTTTAGATATTAATAAAATTATAAAAGAGATTAAAAAGCTTTAAAAAAGTTTCCAAAAGCATATAATTATGATATAATGCTTTTATTAAGTGATGATTAATATAATAGTAGTTGCTACATTTAATTGATAGAGAACTTATGGTAGGTGAAAATAAGTAATATGTAGTTAATGAATTACAATGTTATGAACTTAATCGGTAATGTACCGTTATCACAAGAGAGTGCTTGACATTTATTCAAGAAAAAAGGTGGTACCGCGGATAAATTATTTCGTCCTTTAAGAAATAGTTTATCTGCGTTTTTAATTTAAATAAAGAAAGGAATGAAAAAAATGACAAAAGAAGAAAAAATTGAATTAATAATAAGAAGGGGAGTTCAAATATTTAATGAGGATTCATTAAGAGAAAAGTTAAATAGCGGTAAAAAGTTAATAATTAAGTTTGGTGCTGATCCATCAAGACCCGATTTACATTTAGGCCATACTGTAGCATTAAGACTTTTAAAAGATTTGCAAGATCTTGGACATGAAATTGTATTTGTAATAGGAGATTTTACTGCAATGATAGGTGATCCATCAGGTCGAAGTAAAACAAGACCAGCTCTTACATTTGAAGAAACAAGAAAAAATGGTGAAACCTATTTCAGGCAAGTTGCTAAAATACTAGATCCTAAAAAAATAAGAATAACCTATAATTCAGAATGGTTAGCAAAAATGACTTTTGAAGATGTTGTTAAATTAACTGGTAAATATACAGTAGCAAGAATTTTAGAGAGAGATGATTTTGCTAACCGATTTAAAAATAATGTGCCAATAGGTATTCATGAATTTTTGTATCCATTAATGCAAGGGTATGATTCAGTAGCTTTAAATGCTGATGTTGAAATTGGTGGAACCGACCAGACTTTTAATTTATTAGTTGGAAGAGAATTGCAAAAAGATTATGGACAGGAATCTCAAGACGTTATGGTTTTGCCTTTATTAGTTGGTTTAGATGGAAAAGAAAAAATGAGTAAATCATTAGGAAATTACATTGGAATAGATGAACCAGCTAATGTTATGTACGAAAAGGCTATGAAAATTCCTGATTCTATCTTATTTGAATATTTTAAATTAACTACAGATTTAGATTTAAAAGAAGTTGAAAAATGGATAAAAGAGGATATTATTTTAGCACATAAAAAGTATGCAGAAGAAATAATTAAGATGTATCATGGTGAAGAATTTATTAAAGAAGCTGAAGAAAGATATAAAACAGTAGCAACAGGTGGTATTCCTGAAAATATAGAAGAAGTATGTATAGAAGAAAAAGAGCTTTTAGGTGGTATGCCATATCCAGATTTATTAACTAAATCAGGAATTATTCCTTCAAAATCAGAAGCTAGAAGAATGATTGAACAAAATGGTATTAGTATCAATGGAAAAAAAGAAAATGATATTAATAAGAAATTTGAAATATCTGATTTTAAAGATGGCTTTTTAGTTATTCAAAAGGGAAAGAAACAATTTAAAAGGATAATAATAAAAGGAAATTAAAAAAGATTGCCTAAAAAATTAACATAGGCAATCTTTTTGTATTAGTTATTAATTTTGGTAACAGTGAATGATCCCGAATAATTATCGTTTGGTACTAATTCAAAGTCTACATTTGAAGTGTTGATAAAGCGATAAGTTGAACCAGCAGTACCATTAAATATGGCATTACCACTAATCGTTCCAGTATCACAGAAATTTAATCTGTTATGAGTAGATGAGTGAGCTACTAAAACATCATTAGGATATAGTTGATGTAATTCAATTCCTAAAGCATTAGGTTGGATTCATCGCGTACCATCGTTGTATGTCACCTACAATAAGAATTATCATGATTGATATTTTGTCTCAAACTATATATGTGTTTATATGTTAAAAATAGGTTGACAAAATGCTTAAAATCGTATTAAAATATTGGAAATTGTATAGGTGATGAAAAAATGATTTTATATAGCAAAAATTGTTTTGATAACTATTATAATATTTTATCAAATTTCTGTTATTTAGATGTTTTTGAATTTTTAAAATTTGAATGTTAAGTGAAACAGGTGCCTTTATTTTTTTGACACCTGTTTTTTACAAATTCAATAAATTATGATTTAATATACGAGCGAAAAAGGAGCGTGTTAATTTTGGACTATACTGATTTAGATTTAGATGTATTTCAATATAAGTTGTTTTATCTTGTTTGCAAAAATCGTAGTTTTTCTAAAACGGCCCATTTATTAGGAGTTACTCAGCCTAGTGTAAGCTATAATATAAAAAAACTTGAAGAATTTTTAGGAGTAAAATTATTTGAAAGAGGAAATGTACTAACACTAACTCCTGAAGCAGAAGCATTGCTTCCATATGTTGAAGAGTCAATCAATAGTTTAAAAAAAGGTCAAATAAAAGTGAATGAATTAATTAATTTGGCTAGAGGACAAATTTCTATAGGTGTACCTTCTCATGTAGGAGTGTTTTTGCTGACAGATATTTTAAAAAAATTTAATAAAGAATACCCCAATATTAGGATTAAGGTTACCTGTAAGCCCACTGTAGAATTGTTTAGATTGTTAAATTCAAATGATTTAGATGTTGTTATAGATTGTTCTCCATTAGATGAAAATACGAGTGGTTTAGAAATCATTAAAATATCCTCTGAAAAATGTGTATTATGTTGCAATAAAATAAATACCAAATTATTAAATAAGGTTATAAAATTACAAGAATTGTCTAATTATTCTTTAATTGTTCCTGCGCGAACTTCGGGTAGTACTAAAGAGCTCATTAAAGTTTATAATGAACATGGAGTATTGTTTGAACCTATTTTTGAAATTGCTACTAGTGATATGATTGCAGATATGGTAGATAATAATATGGGGATTGGCTATTTATTTGAAAAAACAGTAATTAAATATCCGAATCTTAGAATTATAGATTTAGAAGAAAGTTTGCCGACTTTTGATATTTTTATGATTTATAAGGATTATTTATTATCTTCAACTATCAAAGCTTTTATTAATTTTGTGAGAAAATATAAATAATGACCTATAAAAAAAATTTATACCATTTATAACAAGTATTTAATTGATTTATATCCTATTAGGAAGTATACTTATTCTTGAGGTGTACAAATGAAAAAATATAATGTTGGTTGGGGGATTACAAACTCTTGTAATATGAATTGCCGGTTTTGTTATAGTAAAGAAACCAGATATTCTACTAATGATATTTCTATTGAAAATTGGAAAAAATTTATTGATGAAAATCATGAGTATATTGATTCGATTAATTATGGAACAGGGGAAAATTCACTGAATAATGATTTCTTTGATTTTATTTTATATGTTAGGGAAAAATATCCTGAAATAACACAGTCTATTACTACAAATGGTTATCTTTATGAAAGAGTTAGTAAAGATGAAAAATTGTATAATATTTATAAAAAAAGCATTGATGAAGTAGATGTTTCTTTAGATTTTGCGGATTCAGAAAAACATAACTTTTTTAGAGGTCAGAAAAAAGCGTATGACTGGGCACTTAATACTTTATCCATGTTAAAAAACGATAATAAGAAATCTACTATTGTCTTTGTTGGGTTTGAGGATACGATGAAGAAAGATAATATTGACGGATTGTTTCAAATAGCTAAGCAATATAATTCTTTATTAAGGCTAAATATATATAGGCCAGTTAGTGAGAGCAAAGAAATAAATGAAAATTTTATGTTAAGTTACAAAACTTTAATAAATATGTTAGAGTATATTAATCAAAAATATGAAATTGTTTCTTTAAATGATGTTTTATTAGGAAATATATATTGTCGCAATCAATTGATTAAAGAAAATACGGGAATAGATAGTATTCGGATATTGGCGGACGGTAGTATATGTCCTTCGACTTATTTAATTAAGGAAGATTATCGAAGCAAATATAATATCAATCAGCCTTATGTGTTATCAAAATTAGAATTTAAAAAATTTGTAAATGTACCAATTCCTAAAGAATGTAATAATTGCATATTAAAAGATAAATGTAGAGGTGGAGTATATGATCGAAGAATTTTATGGTATAACACTTTGCAAGAGCGAGATCCTTATTGTCCATATCGAAATAATGATACAGTAGATAAGAAAAAAATAAATATAATTAAAAAAGATAGAATATCTGTACATGATGGATATTTACCAACACTATTTTTTAAAAACAGAGGTGATAATTAATGTTAAAAGATTTTAAACCAGAAATAGCAATTATCATGAGAAGCGATGAAGTAATAGAAAAATTCGGATTAAAGAGAATAACAATTAATACTTCGTTTGGTCCAGTACATAGATGTTTTATCGGATATATTTATGAAGTTCCAGTATTGATAATTTATGGTAGATTTAATGGGGAAAAGGTTCCGTCTAGTCAAATTAATTTTGAGCAAACAATCGAGGCTGTAAAAAATTCTGGTGCAAAGAAATTAATTGGTACTTTTGTTGTTGGAGGGATAAACCCAAATATGCCACAGGGAAGTGTATATGTTTTGGGTAATCTTATTGGAGCTGGAAATTATAATATATATTGGAATCAAAACACTCCTTTTCATAATGCAGAAATGTATGAGCCTTTTTGTGCTGAATTAACTGATCAGTTATGTGAGGCTAGTCGGAAAATGCCTTTTAAAGTAAAAGAAAATGCAATATATGTTTGTTTTAATGGCTATCCTAGAATTGAAACTAAAGCGGAGTTAGATTTTTATAATAAACAAGGTTGGGATATTGTTGGTCAAACTTGTGATCCTGAGGCCACTTGCGCTAGGTTAAATCAATTATGCTATGCGGCAGTTGCAGTACAGATCGATGATCCTAGTGGTAGAGCGGATTATATTGATAGCTTAAAAAAAGATATAGCCAAAAGTGCATATGTTGAATCAATAAAATCTTGCCGTGAAAGAACTACTAAAATTATATTACAATTTTTAAAAGATTATAAAACTTATAACTGTGAGATATGTTCTAAAATGTCAAGGAAAAATAATAATTTTAGGGAGTTCCCGGATAGCTTTTACGACTAATATGAATGGAGATAATTATGGATAATGATTTTAAAACACTTTTGTGTGAAGCTGAAAAATTGATAAATAGGGTTGAATTAAATAAGTATGTAACAATTGGAGGGGTAGCTTGTGCATTAATGACTGAAAAAAGAAATATTTATACCGGAATATACATCGAAGCCAAATGTGGTATTGGTTTTTGTGCAGAACATTCTGCTATTGCGGATATGGTAAAACATGGTGAAACTAGAATTATAAAAATTGTATCGGCTAAAAGAGGGAAAATTTATCCACCATGTGGACGATGCCGCGAATTAATAAGAATGATAAATTTAGCAAATATAGAAACTCAAGTGTTATTAG
>CALVQM010000074.1 GCA_944358125.1 uncultured Bacilli bacterium | reverse complement strand
CCAAATATTAAAAGAACGAGATTATATGTTTCTCGTCCTTTTTTTAATTCGCTAAAACCTTAAGTTAATAACATTGGCATTATTGCTAGTTTTTCAATGTAAAGAATGTATAAAAGACTAGAACTTTATTTTAATCTATCTTATAATAGAATTGGTGTTATATATGAATAATAAAAAAGGGTTTACATTAATTGAATTATTATGTGTTATTGCTATTCTAGCAGTAGTAACTACTATTGCTAGTGCAAGTATTGTTAATTTATCAAATGCTTCCAAGGATAATCTATATTGTGCTAAATTAGAAATGATCAAAAGTGCTGCTAAAAATTATGCTGTAGGATATGAATATGAACTTAATAATAGTACAACTTATTTTGATGGATATAAAAGCTTAACTATTACTGTTAATGATTTAGTAGAAAATGGAAATATTTCTCCTGATAAAGATAATACCGTTTTAAATCCTAAAAATAATAAATCTTTAAATAATGAAAAAATTATTTTATATTTAAAGAATAATCAAGTATATGTATATATGAATGATTTTAATATTTGTTAAAAGAAGCATTTTATGATACAATAAGAGACCGAAAAAGGAGGTACTTATGAAAAAGTGTGTTTGTTTAATTGGAAAACCTAATGTTGGAAAATCTACTATTTTTAATAAATTAATTAAAGAAAAGAAATCTATTATTATGGACGAACCTGGCATAACGAGAGATCGTATATATGGAATAGTAAATTATAATGATAAGAAATTTTCTTTAATAGATACGGGTGGATTAACTAGTGAAACCGAAGATTTTAACAAAGAAATTCGCATGCAAGCTGAATTAGCTATAGATGAAGCTGATTTAATTTTATTTGTTGTAGATGGTAAATATGGCCTAGATGCCACTGATTTTTATATTAAAGATTTACTATATAAAACAAGTAAAAAAGTTATTGTTTTAGTTAATAAAATGGATAATAAAGAAAGATTATCTAATATTTATGAATTTTATGAACTAGGTTTTGATACTGTAATACCAGTAAGTGGTGAACATAATATAGGTTTTAGGGAAGTATTAGATACCATTACCAAAGATATTACTAATAGTGATAACTTTGAAAATCATACTCCTAAATTTTGTGTTATTGGTAGACCCAATGTTGGCAAGTCAAGCTTAATTAATGCCATACTTAATGAAGAACGTGCTATTGTAAGCAATATTGCTGGTACTACTCGTGATGCGATTGACACCAAATTTACTTATGATAAAAAAGAATATATTATTGTTGATACCGCCGGTCTTCGTAAAAAGGGTCGAATTTATGAAAATGTCGAAAAATACAGTTATTTAAGAAGTATTCGGGCTATTGAAGAATCAGATGTCTGTGTTGTTGTTATTAATGCCGAAGAAGGAATATTAGAACATGATAAACACATATTAGGTTATGCAATTGATGCTGGAAAAGGAATAGTTCTAGCAGTTAATAAATGGGACAAAGTAAGTGATCCAGATAGTGCTATAAAGGTGTGGAAGAAGAAAATAGCAAGTGAATTTCAATTTGCTCCTTATATCAAAGTAGTATTTTTATCAGCCTTGACAAAAAAAAGAATTCATACTTTAATGCCTGAAATATTAAGTGCTTATGAAAATAATCATAAAGAGATTAAAACTAGTTTATTAAATAATGTAATTATGGATGCAGTAAGTTTTAAAATACCACCATCATACAAAGGCAAAAGATTAAAAATTTATTTTGTGAGCCAAACTGGTGTAAATCCTCCTAAATTTACTTTCCAAGTAAATAACAAAGGTCTACTTCATTTTAGTTATGAAAGATATTTAGAAAATAAATTAAGAGAGAACTTTGATTTAACAGGAACTCCAATCACCCTCCAATTCAAAAATAAAAATGAAAAAGAATAAGTAAGTAACTAACTTGCTTATTTTTTTCTTGATTTTAAAATTCAAAAATAGTATTATAGAAGCATAAATTGAAAAGAGGAAGAAATATGAACGATAAATCATTTTCAGAAAGTTTGCCCAAACCATTATCGAGTGAAGAAATAACCACACTTTTTATCGAATATCAGAATGGTTCTAATTATGCTAGAGAAGCTTTAATTACCCATAATATACGTCTTGTAATTTATGAAGTATATAAAAATTTTAAAAATGTCAACTATAGTAAAAACGATTTAGTACAAATTGGTAATATTGGCTTAATTAAAGCTATTGATACATATGATAGAAAGAAAAACACTAAATTTATCACTTATGCCGCTAAATGTATTAATAATGAAATTTTAATGTTTTTAGAAAAGTTAAAAAAAGACAAAAATACTAAAAGTCTAGATGAAGATCCTAAAGAAGAAAATTTTAAACCCTTATCTATTGCTGATAATAAGACTCATATTGAACAAGATTATGAGAAAAAAGAACAAATTCAAGCTCTTTTATTATTAATAGATTTATTACCAGATAGAGAAAGAACGATTTTAGAAATGTATTTTGGATTGCATCAAAATAGAGTGTTTACACAAGAAGAGATAGCTAATACCATAAATGTAAGCCAACCGCAAATTCACAAAATGCTTGTTAAAATAACTACTACATTAAAAGAATTATTACAAGAATTATCCAATGGAAAAGCAATTATAGTAGAAGATGAAATCGAACTTCCCAGTCTCTATGATCTTTTAGTAAGTTTTACTGTTAAAGAAATAGATGAATTATTATCATTACCAATGGAAGAAAGATCTTTAGTGTTATTAAAAGGTGGTTTGATAGATGCTAAGATGCCTTCTATAAATCCCTTTAAGCTCCAAAAACATATTACCAAAGAGGTATGCCTAAACTTATTAGATTATTTATTGGAATTCCCACCAATTATGGACAATTTAACTCTTAAAGAAGCAATGATTTTCTCTTTTAGATTAGGATTTATTGGTAAACATCATTATAATACCACATCTATTGCTAATTTCTTAGAACTAGATGAGGAAGAAGTAATAGAAATGTTACGAAAGGCAATTATAAAAATAAGTCAAAATAAAAAACAAAAACACTCATTAAAAAAATAAGTTCTTATCGTTTAGGAACTTATTTTTTCTTTCTCATCAATTCTTTTCTTACTTATAACATGACTTTCATCATAAGTAACAAGTTCATAAGTCGAAATACCTAATTTATAAGCTATTTCTTCTAAATGATCAACCGTAATATTTTCACTACCTCTTTCAATACAAGCCATATATTTTGGATTTAATTCTAAATTTGTATAAAATTTCTCTTGGGATAAACCAGATTGATATCGATAATATTTTAAGTTCATGCCTACTACTTCTTTTAAATTCATTCAAACACTCCTCACGCTTAATATTATTGATAATTAGTTGTAAAGTCTACCCAGTAATAACTACACAAAATTTGACAATCAAAAAAATTTGATTTATTATAGTACGTATGGAGGAGTTATGGCGAAAAGTAGTACAAATGTAAATTTTAAATTACAAAATTTACGAAAATTAAATAATATGTCTTATGAAACTGTTGCTAAAGAAGTAGGAATATGTAAAGCTTACTATTGGCAAATTGAAAACGGCAATAGACGATTATATTATGATTTAGCATTAAAAATAGCCCAAGTATTTAAAAAGAAACCAGATGAGCTATTTTATGATTATTATAAATAATCAAATAAACGTCTTGTAGCATATACTAATGCTAGGAGGCGTTTTTATGTTAGATGATTCTTTTTTTAAAAAAATAGAAAAGAAGACCAAAGTAGATAAGAATACCATTGTATCTTTAGCCGAAAAATTACAAAAGGGGAATATGAAAGATGAGAAAACATTAAGTGAAGTGATTGATACTTTAAGTAAAATGACTGGTAAAAAAGTAAATCCTGAATTAAAAGATAAGATCATAAAAAAGGTCGTAACTGATGATGTACCCAAAAATGTAGATAAAATGTTTTAAAATATTTGCACTTTCCTATATTTATTTGATATAATAGCATCTAGGTGGAGTATTATGGAGCAAATTAATAATGTTATGGATCTTATGAATTTATTAGACACAATGGAATATGGTTGGACAGATATCGAAAAGAACACATATGTAAATACGGAAAAAGGCTTTAAAAAGAAATTCGTTTTACAAAAACCTGAAGATATGCTTATTTCCAAAGTAGGTACATGTTATGACCAAGTAGAACTAGAGCGAGCAGTCTTTAAAGATTTAGGCTTAAAATTTAATACTTACTTCATGGTTTATTATGATGCTAAAAAATTATTTACGCATACTTTTGCCGTATATGAAGAAAATGAAAAGTTTTATTGGTTTGAACATGCCTGGGAAGAACATAAGGGCATTCATGAATATTTAAGTCTTTATGATTTATTAAAAGATGTTAAAAAAATTTTTGAAAAAAACAAAAAATTAAAAAATATAGATTTAGATTATTTATGTATTTATAAATATAATAAGCCTAAATTCCATATTGGTTTAAAAGATCTTTATAAACATTGTGAAAATGGTGAAAATGTCTTGATTTAAGCTTGTAAACTTAAATTAGGTGTGCTATACTTAACTAAATCAATGATGAAAGACACGATTTATAAGCGTTATTTTATAGAGAGCTGATATCTGGTGCAAATCAGTAAATAATCTTATAAGTTACTACTTTCTAGAGGGACCAATTATCCCCGGGTAATACCGTTATCAAAAATAAGTTAAAAATAAGGATGGTACCGTCTATTTAAGACTCCTTGGTATCGTCCTTTTTTATATGAAAGGATGCGATTTATGACAATAAAGCCAAAAGATAAATTTAGACATTTTAAAGGTAATATTATAGAAGTTGTATGTGTAGCTAAACATTCAGAATCACTAGAAGAAATGGTAGTTTACACTCATAATAATGAATATTGGGTAAGACCTATTAAAATGTTTTTGGATAAAGAAGATGTAAGTAAAAGACCTGATAATATTACCCATCAAAAATATCGTTTTGAAAAATTGAAGGAGGAATAATAATGATAAATATTAAAGAAGATGAAAAATTAAATGTTTTAAACCATAGTTGTGCTCACCTTTTAGCGCAAGCTATAAGTCATATATATCCTGGATCTAAATTTTGGGTAGGTCCTGTAATTGAAGAAGGATTTTATTATGATATGGATCTTGGTGATGTAACTCTAACAGAAGAGGATTTACCAGCCATTGAAAAAGAAATGAAAAAAATTGCTAAAGACGGCAAAAAGATCATTCGTCATGAATTAACCAAAGAAGAAGCTTTAGAAAAATTTAAAGATGATCCTTATAAACTAGACTTAATAAACCGAATGGACGAAAATACAACCACAATTACTTGTTATACCCAAGGAGACTTTACTGATCTTTGCCGGGGACCCCATGTAGATAGTGTAAAAGAATGTAAAAACTTTAAACTCTTAAAAGTAAGTGGTGCTTACTGGAAAGGGGATAAAAATAACAAAGTTCTACAAAGAATTTATGGCATTTGTTTTGATACGAAAGAACGATTAGAAGAACATTTACATATGCTTGAAGAAGCCAAAGAGCGAGATCACCGAAAACTTGGCAAAGACTTAAATATTTTTATGACTTCTGATTTAGTAGGAAAAGGCCTTCCTATGTATTTACCTAATGGTTATATTATTTGGGAAGAATTAGAAAACTATATCAAAGATAAAGAGCGTAAGTTAGGCTACAATCATGTTTTAACACCACCTCTAGGTAATGTCGAATTATACAAAACTAGTGGCCATTGGGATCACTATCAAGAAAATATGTTTCCT
>CALVQM010000073.1 GCA_944358125.1 uncultured Bacilli bacterium | reverse complement strand
TAATATAGAATTTTTGTAGAAAAAGTAAAAGAAAAGTTAATATTCTTTCTTTACTTTTAGACATTTGTCCAATTTTAAAGAATTGGAGAATATGTTAAATGAAAAGAAAGGATTATTTAGTAGATAAGTTATCAAATGAAGAAAAATTATATTTAAATGACATACAAGAAAGTATTAATGAATATAATAAAAAGATAGACGAAATATTTAAAGAAAAGGAAACAGAGTTGATGAGGGTATAATATGAAAAAAAATTTTAAGGAAATTGATAGTAAAGAAGTAAATGAAGTAGTTTCATTAACCAAAAAAATTTTGAATTTGCTATACATAGTAATGATTGTAGCTATCATTTTATGTGGCACTATAATTCTTAAAAATTTAAATGTATGGAATATTTTACTTACTTTCCTTAAGGTATTATCACCACTTTTTATTGGATTTGTTATTGCTTGGTTATTTAATCCCCTTGTTAAAAAACTAAATAAAAAAGGGATACCTAGAATTGTTGGCAGTATTCTAGTTTATGCTGTTTTTTTAGTATTTATATATGTGTTTTTAAGAATACTTGTTCCTACATTATATAATCAAATCAATGAACTTATTGCTACTTTACCATCTATATTAGATAAATTTAGTAGTTTTGCTGATGATTTAATTAAGCAAATATCTATTAGTGGTATTGATCTTTCAGGATTTAGGGATAATCTCTTTGATAGTGTAGGGGGCTTTTTGGTGAATTTCACCAATTCTCTACCTAAATCTTTAATAGGTCTTTTAGGAAGCCTAGCATCAGGTATTGGCACGATTTTAATTAGTTTAGTAATAGGTTTATATATGTTATTTGATTTTGATGCGATATCCAAGCATTTCTTAAAACTAGTTCCTAATAAAAATAAATATGAAATAGAAGTTTTAATTACAAACATAGGTAAAGAAGTGAGAAAAACGATTAGTGGAACTCTTCTCGTAGCCTTTATGGTTTTTGTTACTGACACGATTGGTTTTGCTATTATTGGCTTAAATGCTCCTTTATTATTTGGTTTATTTTGCGGTTTAACCGATTTAATTCCCTATATTGGTCCCTATATTGGAGGGGCAGCTGCTGTTATAGTGGGCTTTAGCCAAGGAACAATTACCGGTATTGCTGTATTAATTGTTTGTGTAGTCGTTCAATTAGTTGAAAATTATGTTTTACAACCTGTAGTCATGAGTAAAACTACTCACTTGCACCCTGTAACCATTATGATTGGTTTACTCATCTTTGCTCATTATTTTGGAATAGTTGGTATGATTATAGCAACCCCATGTATCGCTTTATTAAAAGTAATATTCAAATTTATTGTTAAAAAATATAATTTATTTAAAGATGATGAAGTCTTATTAAAAGAAGTACTTAAGGACGACTAAAGTACTTCTTTTTTCATAGTTTTACCACAAATATAATCTACAGAAACTTCAAAATATTCAGCAAAAGCTTTTAAATAACTCGCGGTTGCATCTTCTGGGTGCTTTTCAAACTTTGCCACTGTCGGAACAGACACATTTAACTCTTTAGCTAAATCTTTTTGACTAATCCGGTTAATTCTTCTTATATAGCGTAAACTAAACTTCAAATATTTGTAGTCAATTTCTTCATTGCCATAAAAATCTAAATTTTCACTAATACCTAAAAGAGCATTTAAAGAAACATGAAATAAATTACTCATACGATTTAATTCATCAATTTTCATCGGTCTAATACCAGCTTCATAAAGCTTATAAACAGTTAGAGCAATTCCTAAATGATATGCAACTTCTCTTTGAGTCATTCCATATTTTAAACGCATTTCAAATATTAAATCTCCGTTTTGCATAAAATTCCTCCTTTCGAGTTGGCTAGTATAGCATAAAGAAAGTGCAAAATTTGTCGAACGAAGGGACAGACCTAAAAATTTGCGCCCATTCTCTTAAAATTAAAGAAAAAAGAGTATCTAACGGTAATAAATAGTAGTGAAGGGAGTTAAGTATGCCGAAGATTGAAGTAGTAAAACAACGGGATTTAAAAGATTGTGGTGCTTGCTGTATGGAATGTTTATTAAAATACTTTGGAGGGTATGTCCCTTTAGAAAAAATAAGAGATGATACCTGTACAGGAGTAAATGGTACAACAGCTTTCCATATTATCAAAGCATTATGTAGTTATGGCTTTGATGCTATGGGAGTAAAAGCAAGTGCTTTACAAGATGAAAATATTTATCTACCAGCAATTGCTCATGTCATCTTAAAAAATGGTTTACAACATTTCGTAGTAGTTTATAAGATAACTGCTAAAATGGTTTATTTAATGGATCCAGCCAAAGGAAAAGTGAAAATGACTATTGAAGAATTTGCTGAAATTTGGGATAACATTTTGATTTTAGCAACACCTAGTGGCAATATCTTACGATATACCAAAGAAATGTCTGTAATAAGTCTTTTTGGCAAGTTATTGCTAAAAAATAAATATCTTTTTTTAAAGATTTTAGCCGTAAACTTTCTTTTAATGATTATGACTATTATTGGAAGTTTTTATTTTCAAATAAGCATATCCAGCATCGAAGCCCAGCAAGATACAACCTTTATAAAATTTATCGTGATTCTCTTCTTTATTGTCTTTCTTATCAAAGTTGTGATGAACTATACCAAAACCTATTACCTTAATTATCTAAATAAAAACCTAGACACCGAGCTGTTTTCTTTATTCCTAGAGCATATTTTCAAACTCCCTTTAAAATTTATTCAAAATCGTTCGACAGGGGAAATAGTAACCAGAATTGATGAATTAAGTGATACAAAAAACTTATTTTCTGAAATATTCTCTACTTTTATCCTGAATATGATTTTGATAATTGGGGCGATAGTCACATTATTTATGATAAATAGTCAATTATTTTTTCTTCTTTGTTTAATAATTACTATTTATATCATAGTAGGAGCTATCTTTAGCAAAGGAATATATCACAAAATTAAAGAAAACATTGAAGCAACAACTGATTTTAATACTACCCTAATTGAAAACGTCGATATGAATTTTAGTATTAAAAATTTAAATTTAGTACGAGAATTTATTTACCGTATCGAAAACAAATTAATACTCATGTTAAAAAGTAATTTTTCTTTTATTAATGTCTTAAATATCATTGAGTTTCTAAAAAACTTTATTTATGAAATTGGTTTATTTGCCATAACTACTTTAGGTCTTTATTTAATCTATCAAGGCAAGCTAGAAGTATTAAGCTTGGTTACGTTTAATAGTATTATTCTCTATCTTTTTAATCCCGCCAAAGAACTAGTTGATCTTATACCAAAATATAACTACCTTAAAGCCTCTTTTAATAAATTAAGTGAATTTTTGGCTTCAGAGATTGAAAAAGATCATGGAGGATTTATGAGTTTAAAAAATGGTAGCATTAATGTAAAAGATTTAACGTATTCTTATGACTTATTTAACAAGATTTTAGATAAAGTAAGCTTCCAAGTAGAAAGCAGTGATAAAGTATTATTAAGTGGTCCAAGTGGAAGTGGTAAAAGTACTATTTGTAAACTTCTTTATCGTAGTTTAGGCTCTTATTCAGGGAATATTGAATTTAATAATACGAGTGAATGTGATTATAGTTTAAAAGCGATCAGAGAAAATATTCTATATGTTGGCCAAAACGAAAAGCTTTTTACTGGAACAATTAGAGAAAACATTGAATGTTTTAGACCCGTAGCTGAAGAAACTTTTAAAGATGTTTGTAAAATTTGTAGATTAGATAGTATTGTATCAGGTAGACCTAACCGGTTTAACACCGTAATTAACGCTTCTCTAAATAATTTAAGTGGAGGAGAAAAACAAAGAATTATCCTAGCAAGAGCCCTGCTTAAAAAGGCTAAAATTATTATTTTAGATGAAGCCTTAAGTGAAGTGAATGTTACAATGGAAAAAGAAATTTTAGATGATATATTTGTCTATTTTAAAGATTGCACTTTGATTTATGTAACTCATAAAAATGTTGATGATAAATTTGAACATATTATCCGTCTTGAGGCATCATGTTAGATTTATTTAACAACAAAGTAGCATTCTTAAAAAAGAAGCCCAAAATGGGATTTATCGCCGTTATTTTTGTATTTATTGTATTATTGATTTTATTATATTATGTTTGTAAAGTAAAAATTTATGATCAGTTTCAGACAAAAGGAATAGTTATCTGCAGCAGTACCTGTACGATAACGGTTTTAATTCCTTCTAATCTATCTTATGATGAAATCTGGCTTAACAATAAATACGTTCATTTCGAAGTAATTGGAAAAGAATTACAAGTAGACGAAGAAAATTTAGAAAGTTACTTCAAACTTACTTTAGCTACGAGTGAAGCTTTAACCAATAATGAAATAGTCAATTTAACTTTTTATTACAATAAACAAAGAATTATTACCAAAATTAAAGAAAAAATGTTTTAAAGGAGGATTTTTATGCAAAGAATGGAAACAAATGAATTATTAGAATGTAGTGGAGGAGGTTTATTTGGAACAATTATAAATATTGTTGTAAGTGTTATCTCTTTTACGAAAGCGATACTTTCATTAAGGAATTTGCGAGGTTAAGATGAAACATTTAAATAACTATGAACTAACTAAAATAAGTGGCGGCGCCTCTGCTACAGTATGGGGCTTTGTTGTAGTAGGAGTAGTTTTTCTAGCTTCCGTAATTTATGGATTTATTAATCCTAATAAATGTGAGGGTTAAAATGAAACTAAAAGATAATGAACTAATATTAGTAGCGGGTGGAGCCATAAGTTCTCAATTAATTAATGCTTTTGTAAGACTTGTTACATCAGTAGTAGAAATTGGGCGAATGATTGGCAGTTCTATTCGGCGCGTAGTTAGTGGTAACTATTGTAAATAGAAAAAAAGGGTTTAATTAAAAGCCCTTTTTTGATATAATAAAAATACTGGTGATCCTATGAATAAAAAAGGTTTTGCAGCCATGTATATGGTTTATTCATTATTTCTTATTTTCATTTTAATGATGCTTACTGTATTGTTAATAAATAATTATAAAGCAAGCTTTTTAAATGCTCTAAAAAATGATATTAAAGAAGACTTAAAAGAGCAGAAGTTAGAGATAAAGGAAGTTATATTACCAGAAAATGAAGAAAATAATACGATTTAACATCTAAAAAACTTGCTTATCCGTATGTTTGGTGTTATAATCATTGGTAGTAATGAAGGGAGGGATTTGTAGATGACAAAAGTAGTAGTTAAAAACGGAGATGTTGATGGTGCCTTAAGAAAATTTAAAACCAAGGTTGCCCGCAGCGGTGTCCCTTCAGAACTAAAGAAAAGAAAGCATTATGAGAAACCAGGCGTTCGAAGAAGAAATGAGAAAAAAGAACAAATAAAAAATGCCAGAAAGCATAGAAATTATTAAGGTGACAATATGAACGAACAAATAGCAAATGATTTAAAAAATGCCATGAAAAGTGGCGATAAATTCCAATTATCGGTTTTAAGAATGCTAAAGAGTGCTTTGCAATTAGAAGCTATTAGTAAAAAGCATGAACTTACTGATGATGAAGTAATGAGTGTTATCAAAAAACAAGTAAAAACAAAAAAAGACTCAATTATAGAATTTCAAAAGTATAATAAAACAGCAGAAGTAGAAAAACTTGAAGAAGAAATAAAAATTCTAGATACTTACTTACCAGCAGAAATGACGGAAGACGAAATCAAAAAAGTAATTGATGAAGTATTTAAGGAACTTAATCCAACTAGTATGAAAGATATGGGTGGAGTAATGAAGAAACTAAATGAAAAAATTACCAATGCTGATATGTCATTAGTAAGTAAGTTAGTAAGAGAAAGATTAAATTAATTTTTTCTGTTAATCATTAGTTAAAATTATACCGATTTATATAATTTCAAAAGATAGTATTTGCTTTTGTTTTAGAATAAAAAA
>CALVQM010000072.1 GCA_944358125.1 uncultured Bacilli bacterium | reverse complement strand
AGCCAAACTTTTTAAAATCGACTGATAATATTATTCGACTGATAATTTGAATTATCAGTCGCGATAGATAATTTGTAATATCATGGATTTTTTTAATATATTTTTACGATAGATTAAGCTAAGCGTGATCATCGTCATTCCATTATTCAATATTTATTACATGCCAAAAAGACACATTGTGTGGGAGCATTTTGCTCCCACACAATGTGTCTTTTTTAATATTGATGTAATCTTTAAAAGAGAGAAAGTGAATAGCAAATAAATGATAGAGCGCTTGTGGTGGTATTTGGCCTGTAGGCCGACCGCGTATTTTGCAAATTTTTGATTGCAATTTCTATTTCTTTGGGATATAATTAATATATAATAAAGGGGCTGTAGATATGAATAATAATATGCCAAATAACAATACTAATGGAAATAATAATGATTTAAATGCGGTATCACTTGGTAATATTGAAATGGGTAATAATAATCCGATACCACCTGTACCACCAGTAGATAATAATAATCCGGTTCCTCCGGTAGAACCTGTAAGTACTATTCCAACGGTTGATGCTAGTAATGTGGAACCTGTTAGTCCAGTAGAACCGGTTGGGGTAACACCTCCAGTAGAGCCAGTGGCACCTGCTGCACAGGAGAGTAGTATTCCACCAGTTAATCCTGTACCACCTGTTGAAAATACTATACCTGATGTTAATGCTATACCACCAGTACAACCAGTTAATTATGATATACCAGAGACGATTAATAATTTTAATCCAACACCAGTATTTAATGAAATTGGTACTGTTCCACCAATACCTGATACACCAATTATTAATCAAGCTCCTGTTAATAATACCCAAGCACCGGAATCTAAAAAGAAGAAGGGTAATAAGTTAATATTTGTTATTATTATTGTGTTGTTAATTGCAGCTGTAGGAGTTGGAGTATATATTTTCTTAAATGTGTCTAATAAACCAGCACCAGTTTCAGTAACACCTAAAGCTGTCGAAATAGAGGCTGGAAGTGAAGTATCTACTAATATAGCTGATTATGCTGATTTTAGTGGTATTAACAGTGCTAATTGTACACTTGATACATCTAGTATTATGGATGTAAATAGTGTTGGAAGTGAGTATCCATTTACTATTACTTGTGGGGCTAGTACTTATAATGGTACCGCTACAATTGTTGATACAACAGCACCAGTTGCAGTACTATCACCAGTAACAGTTCAAGTGGGAGGAACTGTTAGTGCCGAAGATTTTGTTAGTTCATGTAATGATGTTTCCGGATGTAGTTATAGTTTTGCTAATGAAGAAACAGTAAAAGGATATTTAAATACAGCTGGTAATTATCATGTTGATATTAATATTAAAGATGGGGCTGGTAATCAAATTACTTCGGAAGGAACTTTAGTTGTTACAACAGAAGAAGTTGTAGAAGTACCTGATGCTGATATGTATTTAAGTTGTGCGAATGCTGAAGAAACATTGCGTTTTGGAATTGTTACAAGTAATTTTAATGGGTATGCTACGAGAAGTTATGAATTTACATTAAGTGAGTCAGAATATAATACTTTTAAATCAGCAAATGAAAATAGTAGTAGTGTTACTTATAATAACGTAACGGGAGCTCCTACATTTGATGATGATACACATACACTTACAATTAGCCAAGTCTTAAGTGATGATGAAGTAGCCGATTTACCATCAAGTTATGGTGAACTTCGAAGTCAGTATGTTGGTGATGGTTATACATGTACATTAGAACAGCCTTAATGGTTGTTTTTTTCATATAAATTTCACAAATCTGTTATAATATAGGGGTAATTGGAGATGATTAGATGAAAATACTTATTTGTGATGATGAAGCGTTAATTAGAAATGTTATAAAAGAATATTTAGTAGTAGAAAATTATCAAGTATTAGAAGCCGAAAATGGGATTGATGCAATAGAAGTTGTTAAGAATAATGATGTTGATTTAGTTATCATGGATATTATGATGCCTAAAATGGATGGATATCAAGCTGTAAGAGAGATTAAGAAAATAAAAGATATACCTTTTATTATGCTATCAGCTAGAGGAGAAGAATTTGATAAATTAGTTGGGTTTGATATGGGGGTAGATGATTATGTTACTAAACCATTTTCACCAAAAGAATTAGTCGCTAGAGTTAAAGCAGTTATGAAAAGAGTTAAAAGAGAAGATAATAGTTATGTTTATGAAGGTTTAGTTATAGATGATCTTGCTCATGAAGTAATGATTGATGGTAAAAATGTTGTTTTAACACCGAAAGAGTATGATCTTTTGAAATATTTTATGCAAAATAAAAATATTGCTTTATCTAGAGATACAATTCTAACAAATATTTGGGGATATGATTTTTATGGTGATGAAAGAACAGTGGATACTCATGTTAAGACTTTGCGTAATAATCTAGGTAAATATCGGGATGTTATAAAGACAGTTCGAGGAATGGGGTATAAGTTTGATGCTAAAGAGAAAGATTAGTAGTATTAACTTTAAAACACTTATTTATTTGGTTATTTTTAGTGTTACCATTCTGTTGTTGTTATTATTTAGTCAAAATGTTTTACTTAAATATTCTTATGAACATTATCAAGAAAATAAAATGACTTCGATTGTTAGTAATATTAAAGGATTGAATAGTAGTGAACTTGTTAGTGAACTTGAACATATTGCATATGAAAATAGTGTATGTATTCAGTATTCATTAGATATTGGTGATAAGATATTATATAATACTTTAATGGTTGGTTGTGGTTTAAATAAAAATAATAGTCAGATTACTAATTTGATGGATAATGTTATGGATAGTGGTAAAGAAACGAGTAATATTAAGCTTATTAATAGTGTTTCGGAAACAAAAGCATTATTATCAGGTGTTAAAGTAGATGATGGATATGTATTTGTTTATTCTAATTTGGAAGATTTAAATGGGGCTAATATAGTTTTAAAAGGACAGCTTATCTACATTACCATTATTATTATTGTTCTAGCATGTTTTATATCTTATTTTCTATCAATTAAAATAACTAAACCAATTACAAATATTACAAAAAAAGCTAAAGAAATTGGAGAAGGAAGATATGATATCGTATTTGAGCGAAGTGATGTATTAGAAATTGATGAGTTAGCTAATACCTTAAATCATATGGAACAAGATTTATCGAAATTAGATGAATTAAGAAGAGATTTAATGGCAAATGTAAGCCATGACATTAAAACACCACTTACGATGATTCGGGCTTATGCGGAAATGGTTAGAGATATTTCTTATAAAGATAAAGATAAAATGGATAAAGATTTAAATATTATTATTGAAGAAACAGAAAGATTAAATGTGTTAGTTAATGATATTTTGGATTTATCGAAAATGCAGGCAGATGCAGATGTTTTAAATAGAGAAACATTTGATTTAGTAGAAGTTATTCATGAAGTTATGAAGCGTTATGAAATACTTAAGACAACAGAAGATTATCAATTTATTTTAAAGTTACCTGAAAAAGCTATAGTAAAGGCTGATAAGAATAAGATTATGCAAGTTATTTACAATTTAGTTAATAATGCGATTAATTATACAGGTGATGATAAAAAAGTATATGTAACTTTAACGGAAAGTAAGAAAGAGTATTTATTTGAAGTAAGAGATACCGGTAAAGGAATTAAGAAAGAAGAAATACCATATATTTGGGATAAATATTATAAAAGTGATAAGAAACATCAAAGGAATGTAGTATCAACGGGTATAGGTTTATCGATTGTTAAAGAGATATTATCGAAACATAAATTTGATTATGGTGTTAAAAGTGTAGCTAAAAAGGGGTCAACATTTTATTTTAAAATTAAAAGATAGTGTAAATCTTGGAATATTCACTAAAATTACACAAAATGTTCATAAATGTTTAGTATACTTAAAAACATGAAAGGAGAAGTGATAAGTAGAATATTTTAAAACATACACACTTTATAAACCTATACAAGAAAAATAACATATAAACTCAAACTCACACTTTTAAGGGAAGCACTTTATCTTCCCTTTTATTATGTGTAAAAACTTTAATTTTTCTTTTAATATACACAAAATACTCATATAAGTTTAGTATAGTTAAAAACATGAAAGGAGAAGTGATATAAAGAATATAACCTACACACTTTATAGAAAAATACATAAAGATAATATATAAACTCAACTCACACTTTTAGAGGGAAGCTTTGACACTTCCTTTTTTGTTTATAAAAAAGGAACACATTTGGGTAAGTATGTTATTTAGATGGTTTTTATAAGAAGGTTGGATCATCTAAATTGATGTGTTCCTATATGCAGTATAACAAAAATTTATAATTTAGTCAAGTAAATTGTATATTTCTTTGGATTTAAATGGATATAATTTTAATAATGAGATCTTTTAGTATAATTTTTTTAACTTTTCCTAGGCTCCTCCCTTCGTTTGACATATTTCGACATAAGAATATGTTATGATAATTCTAATTCTTAAAGCGAGGGGGTGATGTCTTGCATATTAAAACATTCTATAATTTAACGGATGATATCTTATTTAAAAATATTTTCTCTCATAAAAAATTAGTAATTGATTTATTAAATTCGATCTTCTCTTATCTAAAACAAGATAAAAAAGTTATAGATGTTCGTATTTCCAAAGATAAATCTTTATATGGAGTAAATAGAGATGTAAAATTAAATTATGGTGATATTATTGCTTATTTAGATACTAATGAGATTGTTTCAATTGAAATGTACAAATTATGCGAAGCTTCGCATAATTTATATTATGAGAAGAAAAAAATTATGAGAAGTTGTAACTTAAATCCTTGATTTTATGGGATTTTTTTAAGTTTTACTTCTCATAATATTGTTTGTACTTTATACTATTTTTCTGTATTCACAGAAAGGTAGATGATAAAAATGAATACAAAAACTTTTAACGAAAATATTCCTAATTTTCTAAACAAATTAGAAAACATGGGGTATAGTCATTATACTATAGATAGTATTAGAGGTATTATCAATAGTTTTAGCAAATACTGTAAAACAAATAATGTGACAGTAATTGAAAGTGAGGTGATTAAAAAGTTTTATTTGGAAAAATACAATATTAACATCATTTCCAATAATGTTAAAAAATTGTCGCCTTATATTAGGCCTCTGCTTATATTTTTTGATTATATTAATACAGGAAATTTTCTGAAGAATTATAAAAAAAGAATTATTTATAAACCATTGAAATTTGAACAATTATTTTTATGCTATGAATCGTATGTTCAAGAACAAAAATTATCTCAAGGACATGCTAGGGCTAAATATCGTGTAATAACATTTTTTTTAGAATATTTAGGAAATTATATTAACGATATAAAGAATTTGAAAATTGAACATTGTTACAATTTTATTCAATTAAGAAGCTTAAAAATAAAAGATATAACTTTAAGTAATGAAAAAATGATTCTTAGAGAATTTCTTGATTTTTTATATCAAAAACGTTTAATTGATTTAAATGGTCATATAGTCTTTCCAGTAATTAAAGCAAATAGAAAAAATAAAATGATCTCTAGTTATACAAAAGAGGAATTAGAAAAAATTTTAAATGTTATTGATATAACTACTAAAGTAGGTAAATTTCAAAAGTTAGTTTTAGTATTATTAATTTATTATGGTCTAAGGGCTAGTGATATCGTTAATTTAAAATTTAATGATATTAATTGGGAGACAAGTAAAATATCAATTATTCAATTAAAAACCAAGCAACCCTTAACTTTACCATTAATTGATGAAGTGAAATTCCCGCTTTTAGATTATATTAAAAATGCAAGAAATGAAAGTGTAGATAAAAATTATATTTTAGCAACTTTATTGGCACCTTATCAAAAATATAAAGCTAGTGCATTAGAACAACATATAACAACTCTTATGAATAAGGCAGGAATTGATTATTCGAATAAAAATCATGGTCCACATGCTTTTAGACATAGTCT
>CALVQM010000071.1 GCA_944358125.1 uncultured Bacilli bacterium | reverse complement strand
TAAAGCATTAGCCCCAATGCTCAAGTTACTATTATGAAGGATTGTACTTAAAAAAGCAAGAAAAAGCGTTCGACAAAATTCGAGGTATATTTTCGACACAGAAAAATTAAGGTATTTAGAACTATAAATTGCAAACAGAAAAGGCTGAAATTTTTCGTCTTTATTAAGAAGCTTTCTAATTTCAGAAATATTATATCAAAGATCATGTATAAGGATATTTTTATTTCGGATATCCAAATTTAAATTTATATCTAAACGGGATATCGTTATTTTAATGAACAAAAAGTAAAAACTTCTTGTTAATCTATTTAAAATATGATATATTAAATATGTAAGTGTTATCCGGCTTGGATAGCACCTGCACTTATTCAGTGGGCGCTACATCAGTGCCTTTTTTCATTGATATCTTTGCAGATAATCAAGATTATTATAATCAGTAATAAAGTCATATTACTCATTTACATCCCTCCTACTTTCATAAAACCCCCTGAATAAATTCAAGTAGTTATTACTACTCATAAAAAGAAAGCAGGCGCTTACCAATAACTGGATAACAGCATCTATTATGAAGTATCATGTTTAAAAAAGCAAGAAAAAGCGTTCGACAAAATTCGAGGTATATTTTCGACACAGAAAAATTAAGGTATTTAGAACTATAAATTGCAAACAGAAAAGGCTGAAATTTTTCGCCTTTATTAAGAAGTTTTCCAATTTTAGAAATATTATATCAAATGATCATGTATAAGGATATTTATTTCGGGATATCCAAATTTAAATTTATATCTAAACGGGATATCGTTATTTTAATGAACAATATTTTATTTGTTGTTGCTTACCCCTAAAAAATATGCTATAGTTAAAACCTGGAGGCTAAATTATGAATGAGACAATAATTAAAAATATATGTAATGAATTAAATATTAAAGAGTATCAAGTAAAAAACACTTTAAATTTGCTTGGTGAAGGAGCAACTATTCCTTTTATTGCTAGATATAGAAAAGAAGCAACTGGAGCTTTAGATGAAAATGAAATAAATAGAATTAATGAAGTTTATACCTATCAAGTAAACTTATTAAAAAGAAAAGAAGATGTTATCAGGTTAATTGATGAAAAAGGACTTCTTACGGATGAATTAAAAACCAGTATTTTAAATGCTGAAAAACTAGTAGATGTGGAAGATTTATATCGCCCATTTAAAGAAAAGAAAAAAACAAAAGCTACGGAAGCAATTAAATTAGGACTAGAACCTTTAGCCAAAGAAATATTTAGAGAAAATAGGGATATTTTAGAAGTAGCTAAAAAGTTTGTAAATGATAAAGTACCTACGATTGATTTTGCTTTAGAACAAGCCTGTTTTATTGTAGCAGAAAGTATTTCTGATAATGCAAGTTTTCGTAAATATATTAGAATTTATTTATATAAAAATGGTATTTTAAAATCTAGTATGAAGAAAAATGCTCAAGATGAAACTAAAACTTATGAAATATACTACAACTATGAAATAAAAGTACCATGGGTAAAACCCCATCAACTATTAGCCCTAAATCGTGGGGAAAAAGAAGGGATATTAAAAGTGGATATAGCCTCATCAATAGAACAAGTAGAAACATTCCTAGAAAGAAAACTAATCCACAAAAACAATCCTGATACAACCAAACTATTAAAGTTAAGTATTAGTGATGCTCTAAAAAGATTAATACTACCAAGTGTTGAAAGAGAAATTAGAGCTGACTTAACCGAAAAAGCCGAAGAACAAGCCATTAAAAATTTTGGTATTAATCTTCATAATTTACTTATGCAACCACCTATTAAAAGTAAAACTGTATTAGGTTTTGATCCAGCTTTTCGTACTGGTTGTAAACTAGCGGTCATATCTCCTACCGGAACTTTACTACATATTGATGTTATATTCCCTCATGAACCAAAAAATGATTTTGAAACTTCCAAGAAAAAAGTCCTAGATTTAATTAATAAATATAACATTGATATCATTGCAATAGGTAATGGTACGGCATCACGGGAAAGTGAAGCTTTTGTTGCTAAAGTAATAAAAGAAGCAAAAAAAGAAGTATCATACATTATTGTGAATGAAGCTGGTGCCAGTGTTTATTCAGCATCCAAATTAGCCCAAGAAGAATTTCCTGACTTACATGTTGAAGAACGGAGTGCAGTATCGATTGCAAGACGTCTAATTGACCCCTTAAGTGAACTAGTTAAAATTGACCCTAAAAGTATCGGTGTTGGCATGTATCAGCATGATGTAACACCTAAAAAGCTAGATAGTGAACTTGAATTTGTTGTATCAACCGCTGTAAACCAAGTAGGAGTAAATGTCAATACAGCATCTCGTGAATTACTATCTTATATATCAGGCTTAAATAAAAAGATGATTGATAAATTATTAGATTATAAAGAAAGAGTTGGAAGTATTTTATCAAGAAGTGAATTATCTAAAGTATTTAGTGCTAAAGTTTATGAGCAAGCGATAGGTTTCTTAAGAATACCCGAGGGAACAAACATCCTTGATAAAACATCAATTCACCCCGAAAGTTATAGTATAGCCCAAGAACTATTAAAAAAGTATAATCTAACCGAAGAAGATATCGGAACTCCTAAAATAAAAGAAGCTTTAAAAGATATTGATATAGAAAAGGTAAGTAAAGAATTAAATACAGATATTTATACTTTAGAAGATATAACTAAATCATTAATATTACCCTTAAGGGATCCAAGAGATGAACTAGATGCTCCTATTCTTAAAAGTGATATCTTAACACTAGATGACTTGCGTGTTGGTATGGAACTAGAAGGAACAGTAAGAAACGTAATTGATTTTGGTGCTTTTATTGATATAGGACTTAAAAATGATGCTTTAGTTCATATATCTGAAATTACTGATAAATATATCAAACACCCAAGTGAAATATTAAGTGTTGGGGAAATTGTAAAATGTTATGTCTTAAATATTGATAAAGATAAAAAAAGAGTATCACTCACTCTAAAACATCAATAATAATCAAGTTGTCGACCATTTTTAGCACGTTATATGGCAAAATTGGTCGATAACTTGACTTTTTTAAACTTTTATTATATGATTATATTGGTGATTATAATGGAAAAAATATATAAAAGAGAAGACTATTTAAAAAAGATTAGAACATTCTATAACGATTATGATTTAATCAAAGTAATAACAGGTATTCGTCGTTGTGGTAAATCTTTCTTTTTAAAATCTGTTATTGAAGAATTAAAAGAACTTGGCATCAAAGACAAAGACATTATTTATTTAGAATTAGATAAAAAAGAATATAAAGATATAGATACACCATCTAAACTAGAAAAATTAATAGATGAAAAAATAACTGATCAAGACTTTAAATATTTATTTATTGATGAAATTCAGAATGTAGTAGGCTTTGAACCATTAATTAATTCCTATAGAGAAGAAAAGAATATGTCTATATTTATAACTGGTTCTAATTCATACCTATTAAGTGGCGAATTAGTAACAAAATTAACAGGAAGATATATAGAAATAGAAATGATGACTTTATCTTTTTATGAATATGTTGATATGAAAAGATTTTTAGGAAAAGAAGTAAATGAAAATATTTATATAGAGTTTGAAGAATATATAAGAAATGGTGGTTTTCCTAAATCTTTATATTATGATAATTATGAAGATAAAATACTTTATACCGAAAGTGTAATTAATCAAATATTTGAAAAAGATATTAAAACAAATAACAAGATTAAAGATAAAGATTTATTTATTAGAATAGAAAAATACGTAATTAATAATTTTGGTGCTAGAATATCAACAAGAAATATTTATAATTATTTAAAAGATGTTGAAAAAATTAATATAGATAGAAGAACAATAGAAAGATATTTAAATATTTTAGAAAATGCTAAAATAATTTACCCATGTGAATTATTTGATATGAAATCAAAAGAAGTATTAAAAGGAGAAAAGAAATATTATTTAGCTGATTTAAATATTTATTATTTCCTAAATACTGATAATAGAATAAATTATGGACCAGTACTTGAAAATATAATTTATACCTACTTAAAAAGCAAAAATTATAAATTGAGTGTTGGCCGTATCGGTAAATTAGAATGTGATTTTATTGCTAGATTAAATTATGATGACTACTATTATATTCAAGTATCAAAAGATATTAGCAATAAAGAAACAGAAGAAAGAGAATATAAACCATTTTATATGATTAAAGAATTATATCCAAGATATTTATTTACCATGGATTTACTTCTTCAAAAAAGAGATGGTATAAATCATGTTAATATTGTAGATTTTCTATATAATAATAAAACTTTATAAGCTAGATATATTCTATTTTCTTAAAAATGCAGAAAAAAATGTTAGAAAATAGATAAATCTATGATAAAATAAAAGTAGGGTGGTTTATAAAATGAAAATATCAAAAATTAATCCAAGTTTAACACTTGAATATTTAATAAAAACTAGAGAAAATTTATATTTAGATAGAAAACGTGCTAAAGTGTCTTTACAAGATTTAGCTAATGAAATAGCATCATTTGCTAATGCCAATGGTGGTGTTATAGTAGTCGGATTGACTGATAATGGTTTAGTAGAGGGATTTAATCCCTATGGACCTCAAAAATTAAATGAATGCCAAAAGGTAGCGTTAACTTATTTAAACCCTACGCCTATTTATGAGTGTGAAATAATAAGTATTACAAATCAAAAAAATGAAAATGATAGCATTTTATTATTTCATATAGAACCAGCAATGAATTATATAGTTAGAAATAATAAAGACGAAGTTTATTTAAGACAAGGAGATTCTTCAATTAAATTAACTCATAATCAAATTAGAAGTTTAGAATATGATAGGAAAGAACGAGATTTTGAAACTGAAATATTATTAGATACTTCAATTGATGATATTGATTTGGACATGATGGATATATATAAAAGAAAAATCCAGACAGATTTATCTAACGAACAAATTTTAAAAGCAAGAGGATTTTTAAAAGAAAAAGGCGGGAAACTTCATTTAACAAAAGCAGGAATACTACTATTCGGAAAAAATCCAACCATATATTTACCTAGTGCTAGAGTACGTATTATAAAATTTGAGGGAACAAATTTTCAATTAGGAACAGATATGAATATTATAAAAGATAAAACTTTTGATACTTGTTTATATAAACAAATAGAACAAGCTAAAGATTTTATAAGTTCACAATTAAGAGAATTTACTCACCTAAATCAAGAGGGAATTTTTGAAACAGTAGCAGAATATCCTGAATTTGCATGGTATGAGGGTTTAGTAAATGCTATTACTCATCGAGATTACAGCAATAGTGGAGAATACATAATAATAAAAATTTTTGATGATAGATTAGAAATTAATAGCCCAGGAAGATTAGGTGGATTTGTTACTCTTGAAACAATGAAAACAAAAAGATATTCTAGAAATCCTCAAATTGCAAGAGTTTTAAACGAACTAGGTATAGTTAGAGAACTAAATGAGGGAGTAAAAAGAATTTATAGTGAAATGCAAAATTATTTCTTAAAAGAACCAACTTATTCTGAACCTGATAGCAGTTCAGTATTATTAGTTCTTGAAAATAATATTGTGATGCGTAGTAGAAGAAAAACAGAGAGTTTGCTTAATGAACAAAGAATTAAAGAAAAATGGGCAGAATTAAATTATCTTGAAAGAGAAATTTTAATAACGATATATGATAAAGGCTTCATAACTTCTGAAGAAACTGCTAAAATAATTAATAGAGGTAAAACAACAGCAGTTAAACTATTGAATAAATTAATTGCAAAAAATCTTATAGAACACATTGGAACTTCAAAGTATGATAATAAAGGAACGTATATCATAAAAAAATAATTAGAGAAAAAACCTAGCGATAGCTAATCTTCATACTGACTAAATTCTAAATCTAGTCAGTATGAAGATCCGTTCAGATCCGTTCAGATCCGTTCAGATCCGTTCAGATCCGTTCAGATCCGTTCAGATCCGTTCAGATCCGTTCAGATCCG
>CALVQM010000070.1 GCA_944358125.1 uncultured Bacilli bacterium | reverse complement strand
CATTTAAAGCTTTTTAAAACTTGCATTTCTGCAAGTTTACCAATTCAATTTTAAAGGATTATCTCCAAAACAAACATTAACAGTTAAATTAGAATTTTGAAGTTCCGAAGGTACTTTAGTAAATAAATAAAGATTTTTTGTTTCTAAAGGATCAACTCCATAAAAATAGCCCAAATCATATTCTCCATCATTATCACGTTCAATTTCCGTAATACTTATACCCGTATACTTATATCCTCCATCAAATATAAAAGTAGGAGTGCAAGTATCTGACAAAAATCCTTCTAAAACATAATCACTGAAATATTCAGTCCCAATATTTTTAATAGTAAGATCAATAACTTCATAAATATTATTTTCTTCAGCTTCATAATAACTATAATAACTTTGAGTAGGACTTGGCGGTGTTATCTTTGTAGTATAAAAAACATTATTCAAAGTAACTTCCGCTTTAATTTCTTTATCCCCATAAATTCCAGTTATTTCTTTTGTCTCTCCTTTAGTTATATTAATAGAATCGACAACTTCCTCTACTTCTTGAGAATCATTATTATTACCTTCCCAAACTTTATTACCATTTCCCTTATTTAATGAATTATTATTTCCACAACCAACAATAAAAATCATCACAACTAAAAACAAAACAATTCTTTTCATCTTATACCTCACTTCAAATACCCATTTTCTAATTCTTATAAATATAGTATTAACTCCTACACAATATCATTACCATGTGCATCTTTATAATATAAATAAAAAATTGCATAGACTAGCTCTCTAGTTTATGCAATTTTTCTTCTTCTTGTTTTAATTTTTCTCTTTCTTGTTCTACCAAATTACTTGGTGCCCGACTTACAAAGTTTTCATTAGCAAGCAACCCTTTTCTTTTAGCAATACTTGCCTTTAACAAGTCTATTTCTTTTTGTAACAAAGCTTTATCTTCTTCAGTAACTAAACTCTCAAAGTATATAGTTACATCATACTCACCAAAATGTACTGGATAAGCCATAATATCAAGTGTTTTATCAGTAATATTTTCAATTTTTAATATTCTTTTTATCAAATCATAATCATTATCATTATTAAATTTTACTTGAATACTTTTATTCATATGATTTTCTTGATAAGTCTTACGATAAAGCTTAATAAATTCTATCATATGTTCTACCTGTGTTGCCTCACTCGTAAATACTTCTTTTTTATTAAATTTTGGATAATCACTAATCATGATATTTTCTGTTACTCCCGGTATTAAACGATATATTTCATCAGTAACATAAGGCATAAATGGGTGCAACATTTTTAAAATACCCTTTAATACTTTTACTAACACTTTTTTTGTTGTATTGCCTTCCATATTAAATTTAGCAAATTCAATATAATTATCACAAAAATCATTATATATAAAATTATAAATCTCTACTCCAGCATTATTAAGTTCAAACTTATCCATATATTTAGTAACATTCTTAATAGTTTCATGATATTTAGTTAAAATCCATTTATCCGTTAAAGATAAATTATCTATTTTTTCATCACTAACAAATCCATCTATATTCATTAACACAAATCTCGAAGCATTCCAAAGTTTATTAATAAAATTCCAAGTAGATTTCAAAGCATCTTCATCAAATTTTAAGTCCAAACCATTTGATACCGCCGTAGTTAAATAATAACGTAAAGCATCAGCACCATAACTTTCTATCATATCCATAGGATCAATGCCATTACCCAAACTTTTAGACATTTTTCTTCCTTCTTTATCCCGAATCAATCCATGAATAAGACAGTATTTAAAAGGTCTTTCCCCCATAAATTCTAAACCTTGGAAAGTCATTCTATTAACCCAAAAAGGAATAATATCATAACCCGTAACTAAAACCGAATTAGGATAATATCTTTTTAAATCGTCAGTCTCATCTGGCCAACCCAAAGTCGAAAATGGCCACAATGCACTTGAAAACCATGTATCAAGTACGTCTAGATCTTGTACCCAACCATCTTCTTTAGGTCCTTCCATTCCCACATATACTTCATTATCTTTATACCAAGCTGGAATTCTATGTCCCCACCAAAGTTGTCTTGAAATACACCAATCATAGGTTATTTCCATCCAATGGTTCATAATTTTCTCGAATCTTTTGGGAACAAAATTAACTTTCTTATCTTTATCTTTTTGTGTTTTTAATACATTATCTGCTAGAGGTCTCATTTTAACAAACCATTGTTTAGATAAATAAGGTTCAATTAAAGCCCCACTTCTCTCACTAAACGGAGCATTATGGGTAATAGATTCTACTTCAAGTAACAATCCCTTTTCTTTTAAATCTCCAATCAACTTTTCTCTAGCTAAAAAACGATCTAATCCTTCGTATCCCAAAGCATTCTCATTCATTGTTCCATTAGGATTAATACACACAATTTTCTCTAAATTATGCCGAATTCCTACTTCATAATCATTAGGATCATGTGCAGGCGTAATTTTAACACAACCCGTACCTTTTTCCATATCGGCATGTTCATCACCAATTATCGGAATAACTCTTCCTACAATGGGCAAAACAACTTCTTTACCAATTAAATTCTTATAGCGTTCATCATTCGGATTAACTGCTACTGCCGTATCACCAAAAAGAGTTTCTGGCCGTGTTGTTGCTACATCTAAATATTCTTCACTGTCTACTAACTTATACTTTAAATGATAAAAAGCACCCGGAATATCTTTATAAATTACTTCTTCATTTGATAAAGCTGTCATAGCTACTGGATCCCAGTTAATAATCTTTTCTCCTTGATAAATTAGCCCTTTATTATACAAAGTAACAAATACTTTTCTAACAGCTTTTGATAATCCATCATCTAATGTAAAACGTTCTTTAGAATACGCTAGTGATAAACCTAATTTAGCCCATTGTTTATGAATATTTAGAGCATACTCATCTTTCCATGCCCAAGCATGCTTAAGCCAGTCTTCTCTAGATAAACTTCTTGGATTAATACCCATATCTTTTAATTTTTTATCTACTTTTGCTTGGGTTGCAATTCCTGCATGATCCATTCCCGGAACCCATACAGCATCAAATCCTTGCATTCTTTTATAACGAATTAAAACATCTTGAATAGACGTATCCCACGCATGACCAATATGTAGTTTACCTGTAACATTAGGCGGAGGAATAACGATACAAAAAGCTTCCCTACTTTTATCTACTGATTCAAAATAACCAGCATTCTTCCATTCTTCATATTTATCTTTTTCTACTTGTTTATGATCATATTTCTTATCTAACATAATTATCTTCTCCTTTATATTTCAAAAATGCTTCTAATAGTGTACTTAATTCTACATCTGTAAATCTTTTATAAAAATTAGGACTCGAACTTTGAAGCAATTCATCTATTTCATCTATACTACATTTCATTAAATGAAAATGATAATGTTTCTCATAATTAGTAAGTTGGACTCGCTCTTCTAAAACTTCTTTAGTATTCGTAAGCCAAAATAAATCGATTTTATTTTCCCTATTAACGGTATCTTTATCTTTCGGAAAACCTCTATGCCAAAAAATAAATTCACCAATATACTTTATTTCCTTATCAAAAACTAGAATTCCTAGTTCTTCTCTTAATTCACGAACTAAAGCCATCTTTCCATCTTCTTTTGCTTCCACTCGTCCACCCGGTAAATTATAAGAATTATCCATATTAGTAACATAAATTTTCCCATTACCATCTTGTATAACAGCACGTACTTTATGAACCCGAGAATTTATTTCACCTTTCTCTAAATTATCTTTATTAATTAACATACTAAAACCTCCAAAAAAAAAGATAGCACCAAAGGGTGAAATAAATTCACGGTACCACCTTTTATTTAACTTAATTTTGATAACGTCTTATAAGACGGACCTAAAGCCAGCTCCCAAGCAACCTTCCAATATTATCTTTACTTATTTCCACCAACCATAAGCTCTCTATCAAAGCATCTATTGTACTCCTCTTGTTCATCACTTTTATAAAAATTATTTTACCAAATTATATTCCAAATTTCAACCACTAACCTGTACCAATCCACTGCTATCATAAGTATAAGTAGTATTTGTACTAGTTATAACTACTTTAAATCCTCCATTTACCGGAGTAACACTAAAGGCGTTAGCATAATCACTACCACTAATTTCAATTGTTTCTGATAAAGTATACGCATCTTTATCATACTTATGAATATTTAAATGATTATCAGAAGTAACAACTACATAATAATTATCATACAAAGCTACGTATTTATAAGCACCTTCATCTTTCCATAAACGATTTCCTTCAAAATCATAAACATAATATTGATTTTCACTGCCCGCTATTAAATGAGTTCCTACATAATCAACTATTTTTTGACCATATTCTGCTGTTAGAGGATCTCCACCTACATTACGATATAATTTATATGTACCAGTAGACGTACCAACTAAATAATAATCACGTAATTTTTCAATTGAAGTATAATCAAAGCCAATCGTACCCGATACATTATCACTAATACGTATTAAACCATATTCATTATCACTTTTACCTTGAGCCATGACATATGTTGCTTCTGTATTAACAAAACTAACTTCTTTCTTACCTGTATAAGCGCCACTATCAACAGTTGCATATTTAGCTAATGTTTTACTAGCTTCTAAATCATAAAGCATAATAGTTGGATTATTTAAATCAATCGTATCTAAAATAAATACAAATCTACTATTATAAATAGGGATCCAACCAACACTACCACTCTTATCTTCCTCTATTCCATTTTTACTATAAAAGGAATCCGTAGCAATCGTACAATTCGTTAAATCACTAGCATTTTTATTAGTACATTTATAAGAACCTAATTCTTCTGTTTTTTCTTCATCACGATAAAAATATAATACCCCATCAAAATAACTAATATACTTATAATTCTTACTCATAGCTCCATCAGCTAAATCAATAGATTGAGTTCTATCTTTATTATCTTGCTTATAAGTAACATCAATCATACCATCACTTACACTAATCTCATAAGCTCTTCTTGTTTCTATAAATACTTTATCTTCACTATAAACATTTAACGGATTATAATAATTAGTTCCAATTTCTATTCCAACTTCATTATATTTATTATTACTATAATCTCTTATATATAAAAGTCCTCTATCAATTAATACTGCATAATCATCAAGTAATTCAATATAATCATACACATCATCAAATATCAAATTACCCGCATAATCATAAACATAATAACCATTATTATTAACAACCATATATTTATCATTATAACTCTTTATTTCATAGCGTATTCCTTGACTTATATTCTTACCCTTCACATCATAAATATAATATTTATCACTAGTTTTAGCAACTATACTAGCATCTTTATTCATTCTTCCTAAATAATCATAAGAAAACGCAAATACTTCATCATACCCATCTTTATTAAATTCTAAAGCTCCATATTTATTACTAGTATCCTTTAATATAACAAAATCACTATCACTAAACCCTTTAACTAAAGTATACGTATCTTCCTCTTTTGCTTCTTCTATATTATACAAAATAATATTTTCATCTTCCCCATCTTCATTATCAAACACAAATACATAATTATCTTGATAAATCTTTGAAGGTCTTAAAATTAATGTTTCATCTTCATAAACATTCTTTTCCCCATCAAAATTATCTTCATCACTATAATTTTGAACGAAGCATAATTCTTCAGATTTATTCATACATTCATAAGTACCAATTTCTTCTCCATCACTATTTAAAAAGACAAGTGTACCATCTCGGTAAATATAGTTATCCATTTCAACAATTACTTCTGGTTCTTCCGGTTTTTCTTCTTCTTTTTTATCCCTTAATACCAAAAACAAAATAAGCCCTACAATTAAAAGTAATATTAGAACCGCTCCAACAATAATAAGTATTTTCTTCTTTTTAGTTAAGCTAGCCCATATTTCTTTAAATTTTCTTCTAGGTTTCTTCTCTTTCTTCTTTTTATTATCAATAAGAGCTTTATCTTCACTATCTAATAATGTATCTTCTTTTTGTCCTTCTACCGCATCTTCACCAC
>CALVQM010000069.1 GCA_944358125.1 uncultured Bacilli bacterium | reverse complement strand
TTAACACATTGCCCTCTCAAGGCAACATTCACGGGTTCAAATCCCGTACAGATCACCATTTAGAAATGAACTGGATTATCCAGTTTTTTGCATTTTAAGAAGTTTTATGTTATGATATTAGGCAAATGAGGGGTTATTATGGTAATAAGTGGTGTTAAAAATATTATTGATCGACAAGTAAATGCTGGTAAAATATATGTTTTTGGCCGTCCTTTTAGTGAATGGCAAAAAGTATATAAAGAAACTAATGAAAATATTAATGGTTATATGCAACAACTTGATTTTAAAGATAAAAAGAAAGCTTTAAGTGTTCTAGCTAGTGGGGACCATGTTTTCAATTTAATATATTATGATATTTTAAATATTGATACTTTTGATACCAATCGTCTAACCGAGTATTATGCTCTAGGACTAAAAAGAGCGGCTTTATTAGCCTTTACCTATGAAGAATATTTATTATTTAATGAGAAATTAACGGATTCTTCTATCTCTTTAGAAGAATTAAATAATTTAGTATCTTTATGTTATCCATTTATGGAAGAAAAATATCGTAAATTTTGGCAAGAAGTTTTGACATATAATTATCAGCATCAAAAAAATAATGAGGAAAAATTAAATGTCTTTTTAATGCTGCTTATGAATATAGCGTCTAGTTATCAAATAACCCATAATAATGCTTATTTAAAAGATGAAGCTTCTTATGAGAAAATGCGAAAAAATTTAGCAAAAGCCAATATTCGTTTTGAATGCCTTAATGCTTTAAATTTAAAAGAAAAGAAAGAAAAATATGATTTAATTTTCTTATCGAATATTCCTGATTATTTTGATGCTTCTTTTGGTTATTATTGGGAATATCCCAAATTATTAAATTATGAAAAATCTTTAAAACCGATCATGAATGAATTCGCTTCTCTCGCTTTAGCTTATCTAATAAAGTTTTATAATATACCTTCTAATACTTATAAAACCCACCCCATTTTAACATCAAACCTTAATGTAAAAGATTTAACAACCGAAGAAATTCTACTATTTCCCCGTTATTTAGAAAGTGCTCAATCAAAACATGTAAGTGATGGCTTAATTTTACAAAGAAGCCTTTAATTGACGTAAAGTAAGAAATATATGCTAGTCATATCTTTCTTTTTCGTTTACAATAATAATGTGATTTATATGAAAACAAAAATAATTAATTATGACAAATTAAAAGAAGAAGATATAACTGATAAAGTTACGAGAGTTAAAGCTTTAATGTTAAATAGTAAGAAAGAAATACTACTTGCAACCGCTTATACAACCATTCAATTTCCAGGAGGTCATTTAGAAAGTCCTGAAACTTTAAATGAAGCTTTAAAAAGGGAAATTATGGAAGAAACCGGAATTATTTTAAATAAAGAATATGAACCATTCTTTTGTTTAAAATATATGGTAAAAGATTATCCTAAAAAGGGAAATAATCGTTTATTAGAAATTTATTATTTTTATCTCTTTACAGATGAACCATATAATTTAGCCAATACCCATTTTGATGAACAAGAAAATGAGGGTGGTTTTACTTTAAAGTATGTTCCCTTTAAAGGATTAAAAAAATATTTAAAGAAAAATATTGGTGATTTAGAAATTAATAAAGTCGTAACTCATGAAATGTTACTAGCCCTAAAAGAATTTGAAAGAATATTTAAATAAAAGGTAATAGTGAGGTTTATATGGAAACAAAAAAATTTACGATGATTGATGAAGCTTTTGAATGTGTTGTTTGCAAAACCCAAGTAACACCACTTTCTTATACAGCAAGAGATCATTGCCCTAATTGTTTATGTAGTCTGCATGTCGATGAATATCCCGGCGATAGAATGTGTAAATGTTTTGGTGTGTTAAGACCTATTGAAATAGAAAAGGGGAAGAAAGATTTTTTAAAGATAGTTTATCGTTGTGATAAATGTGGAATGATTAAGAAAAATAAAATGGCTTGTGATGATAATTATGATTTAATTCTAAAAATTATGAGCCATGATATAAAAGGGTGATATTATGCCAATATTATTAAAAAAAGATCTTAATATAACCCAATCTTTAGAAGATGTTAATTTTATAACTCATCTTGATAAATCAAAGCCCTATGTCAAAGTAGGTATATTAAATTTAATGCCAACTCTAGAAGATACAGAGCGTGATCTAATAAAAGTATTAGATACCAAGTTTTTACAAATAGAACTAGACTTTATTTATTTAGATACGAAAAAAACGAGTAAAGATAAATTAGCATATTATCAAAAATATTATACTTCTTTTAGTACCATTAAAAATGAAAAATATGATGGTATGATTATAACCGGAGCTCCTCTAGAACATTTAAGCTATAAAGATATTGATTATATTAGTGAGTTAAAAGAATTTTTTAAATACACGAAAGATCATGTCCGCTCAAGTCTTTTCTTGTGTTGGGCCTCTGAATTTGGCTTGCAATATTTTTATGGTGTCAATCGTTATAATTTAGAAGAAAAACTATCGGGCTTATATGAACATTATATCGTTAGAGAAACGGATTTAGTAAAAGGTTTTGATGATTATTTTTATATTCCGCAATCTAGGTATTGTAGTATCATAGAAAGTGAGTTAGGGGATATTGATGATCTTATCTTAACTAGTAAATCAAATATATCTGGACCCTTTATTATTGAAGCGAAAGATAAAAGCAAAGTTTTTCTAACAGGTCATGCTGAATATGCTTTATATACATTAGATAATGAATATAAAAGAGATTTAAAAAAGGGATTAAATATTAGTATCCCTTGTAATTATTATAAAGATAATAATCCTACTAAAGAACCAATATATCGTTGGCATGCTACATCTATACTTTTATATCATAATTGGTTATATAACTATGTTTATCCCACTGATGAAGCATGAATAATTTGGTCAAAATAAAGTGTTTTCCCACATCCTAATTCAATAGTATTAGAATTAGGATGTATTTTTTTAATTGTACTCGTAATATTTTTAATATGATGTGCTTCATAATAAGTTAAAACTATTTTATCTTTAGTATAATATCCATCTACTAAAGTATCAATAAGCATATTTACTTCTTCGGGAAATAATGTAGGACGTTCTTCTTTTCCTTTCTCCTTTATAGCTTTTATCGTATCTTTAGCCGGGGTAATACTATTAAAAGGTTGCCATTTTACAAAACCTCTATCAATCATGCACTATGTCCTCCAATCTTTTTGTTTCTCTCCTGAATAGTCGAATCATTAAGTAGACTAGAAGCTTTAAGTAGGGCATTTTTTCCATACTTATCTTTAATTTCTAATATAGCTTCATTTATTTGTTCTTGTTCTCTAATTTTTTCTATATTATCAAAAATATTTAATTGTACACCACTTTTTTCTTGTAACCTCCCGCAAGAAACAGTAACTTTTCTAATAGGTAAATCTTCATAATATTTATCAAAGATCATTAAAGCATTCGCTAAAATAACATTTTCTACATCAGTTGGTTGATCAAGTTTTATTTGATGATAAAAACTACCTCCTACATCTTTAGAATACCCAATACCAAGACCAATTAACGAAGAAGTAACATGATTTTTATGCAATCTCATTGTAACTACTTCCACCATTTCCCGAATAATAATTTTAATATTATTCCCATTATAATCTTTAAATAAAACTTGACTATGAGAATAAGATTTATCTTTTGTTTTTTCCATATCCCCAATTAAGCTTAAATCAATACCATTCGCATGGTTCCAAAGTTCTGTTCCAATAACCCCAAATTTCTGTTTTAATTTATTACGGTCATAATGAGCTAAATCATATACGGAATAAATGCCTAATCTATTTAAGTTAACTTCCATTCTAGGACCTATTCCCCAAATTTTTGATAAAGGGTGAATTGGCCATAATTTGGTAGGTATATCATCATAAGTCCATTTAGCAATGAAATCTTTATTGTGTTTAGCCTCAATATCCATCGAAAGTTTGGCTAAAAGCATGTTGGGACCAATTCCACAAGTAGCCGTAAGTCCTGTAGACTTTTGTACATCTTCTAATATATCTAAAGCCAGTTCATAATCACTTTTCTCATACATTTTTAAATAATTCGTCACATCTAAAAAGCATTCATCAATCGAATAAATATGTAAATCTTCTAGCGAAACATACTTTAAATATACTTCTACTACTTCTCTTGATTTTGCTAAATAAAGACTCATTCTTGGTTTAGCAATCATATATTTAATATTTTTAGGTATTTCATAAAGTCTTCCTCTTGATTTAACTCCTAAAGTTTTTAAATAGGGAGTAACAGCAAGTGTAATAGCACCATTTCCCTGTGTTGGATTAGCAACTACTAAAGGAGTCGTAAAAGGATTAAGCCCTCTATCTAAACATTCAGCAGAAGCAAAGAAACTCTTTAAATCAATACATAAAAAATTTCTATGTAAATAAACCTGATCCATTTTGCATCACCTAACTTAATTATAGCAAACAATTGTATTAAATCAAGTGGTAAAATATGGTAAAAAAAGACGAAGATAAGTTCTAACTATTTATCTTCGCATCTAAAATTATTTCTTCATCAATTCTTCCTGTTACAAAATCAGCAGATATATGAAAATATTTACAAAAACCCATTATATAAGAAGTTAAAGCTAAATTAATACCATGTTCATATTTACTTATAGAAGAACGTGTTATATTAAGTATTTTTGATAACTCATCTTGTGTTAAATCATTTTCTCTTCTAATTCTTTTAATCCTCTTAGCGAGTAACTCTGGATCAATTGTATCTCTACTATTTGGATAACTCCATTCATCACTAAACCCCAAAACAAAATCTAATGACACATGAAAAATACTACAAAACCTATCTAATTGCCTTAAAGGAATAATGTCATATTCTCTTTCCCAAGTGTTATAACTAACATAAGCAACCCCTAACATTTTAGCAACATCTTTTTGACTAACATCGGCATATATACGGACCTTTTTTAATCTCAACATTCTTAAAAACTCTCTTTCCAACCATGTTTTAATTCTCACACAAAAAGTCGAATAAGAGAACTATTATCTGGAGCATAAAATATTTTTATATAAAATAGAACATTTTTCTTGACTTTTAATCTAGCTCAATTTATAATTTTACTATAAGCTAGACAAACTAATCATAGCTTATAATTCAATCTATTTAAATGAAGTAATACTTCACAAAGAAAAGAAAGAGAAGTTTTGACAAGGTTTGTCGAACGTAATGAAAGTGTTTATTAAATGTGTTATGATGCGAGTTAAGAAAGAGGGAATTATCTATGACATTCGAAACTTTAAAAAAGAGCCACTTAAAAAGAAATATATTAATAGCCGTAGTAGTGGTGGCAATAATTAGTGCAGTAGTGCTAAATTTTACAAGAGCAAAATATAGAACTACCCAAAGTATGCCTTTACTTAATGGAACAATAAATTATACTTTAGCAGATTTAAATATCGTAGCTATGTATTTAGATGGTAGTGAGATAGATACATTACCCGATGGTAATTATGCACTTACTAGTGAATCTTATTGTACAACAGAAGATGATGTAAAAGATGAGTCTATAACACTAAGTTATGATAGTGCAACAAAGGGACTATCTGTTAGTCCGATGACTAAAAAGGGTACTAAGTGCTATTTGTATTTTGAAGAAAAGTCTGGAGCATCAGACATTATAGAAGATGCCTATGAAGAAAATCAAGGAATGCTAGCTTATGATGGAACAGTAGACAACAATTTAAGATATATAGGAGCAGATCCCAATAATTATGTTTACTTCAATTGTGATGATTATGATAGTCCAAGTAGTAGTACATGTGAATTATGGAGAATAATAGGCATATTTAATGAAAATAGTCATGGAATAAATGGTGAAAAATTAATTAAATTAATTCGAAGCGATTCTCTAGGAACCATTGCTTGGGATAGTGATAACACAAATAATTGGAGTACAGCAAGTTTGCAAACAACACTAAATGGTGATTATTTAAATGGCAGTGGATCATATGCTTCATCCGGAATTAAAAATGATATTACTAGAAATATGATAGCTAACGTAACATGGAAATTAGGAGGTAGTAGTACTTATGATGATGTAACTGCAAGCATGTTTTATGAAAGGGAAAGAGGAACAACAGTTTATAGTGGAAGACCAACAACCTGGCAAGGAGAAATTGCTTTAATGTATCCTAGTGATTATGGATATGCCACTAGCGGAGGATCAACAACAAATAGAGAAGCATGTTTAGCAAAAGAATTATATAATTG
>CALVQM010000068.1 GCA_944358125.1 uncultured Bacilli bacterium | reverse complement strand
ATTAAAGCAATTAAAATGGTAATTATTTTCTTTTTCATGAATATTTTCCTCCTTTATATATTCCAATGTATTATATTCTTCTTTTAAAATTGTGTTATTTTATCAAAAACGTACAAAATGTACATAAGTAAACAAAGTATTGATTGTTCTTTAATATTGATGTATATTTGGTAATTACTAAAATAGGAATTTTGATTTACATTTGTTTTACTTTACATTATTTTACTAACTCTTTTTGTAAAAAAGTGGTTTACAATTGGGGCGGGGTTTGTTATAATGGTTTGTAGAATAAGGAGTGTTGATTATGAAAATATTATCTCCAGAAGTGACACGACTTCTTGATAAATTATATAATCTACGTGGCAGTGATAGTGTGATTTTCAAAGAAATGGAAAGTGCACATAAAAAAGCAGAAGAAACGAAAGAAAGGACAACAGCTGAAAAAGCTACTTTACAAGAACAAATAGCAGGACTTGAAGCTGATAGTAAGAATTTAAGTGAACAAGGGAAGAAATTAATTGAAGTATTAAAAGGGATTGATAAAAATGCTTATGCAACAGTTATTGATCGCTTACATATCAATTTTGATCCGGAAGCTTTGGTAGAAAAGTTAGATAGTTCACTTCCTGAAACGATTGAAAAAGTAAATTCTGATATTGAATCTAGTAAAGAAGAATTAGTTAAAGTTGAAGAAGAAATGAATAGTGCTATTACAACTATTGAGGAAATTGGTATTCGTAAAGATGCGGCTATAGCTAATCAAGAAAAATTAAATGAATACTTTGATTTAGCACTAGCAGGTAATATCAATATTACAAGAGATTCTATTACTTCGCTTTTAGAACAATTTGATTTAACGGAAGAAGAAACTAGAGAAGCTGCTAAAATATTAATGTTCCCTGAAGATGCTTTGTATGATTATGATGCTAAATTAAGAGAATCAGAAAAGAAAAGTATTAGTGAAGTAATGCAAGAGGCTAAAAATCAAGAGATAGTTGAACCGAAAGTAGAAAAACTTGATGAAGAAGTTGAACCAGTAAAAGTTGAAACTCCAAAAGTTGAGGAACATAAATTTGATAGAGAAGATTTGATCGATTTATTTAATGAGATTGGTCTTGATTATTTAGATTATACTACTAGTGATTTAGATCAAGTACTTGAACATTATAATGAAAAAGTTATTAGAAGAAATGTTAATATATTTAAAGAAAACAGCTTGAGTTTAGATATATTTGTTGATCATATTAATTTATTATATGATAAGGAATTAGAAGCAAAAATGGATAGGTTACAACGTATTGGTAAGAGTGCACTTGATATTTATTTAAATCCAACAGTACTTACAAAATATGATTATAAGAATTTGGATAAAGCAATTATTTTATTACAAGATAGTGGTTTAGATCCAAAGCAAGTGCCACTTATGGCATATTAGGGAGGTTTAGAAAATGAAAGATATGAGTAAAATTAAGTTTAAAGATGGAATTGATATATATAAGTTTATTGCAGATTTACAAGGTCCTAATGCTGATCAAATATATGAACTATTGGTAAAATATGGCTATGGAATGGAGTTTGATGGAAGGTCCGTTAAAGTTTTAACAGCTCCTACCAAAGCAGTTTATTTCCATGATAATGAGCCAGAACTTACAGTTAGAGAAATAGAAAAAAGTTTAGAGAAGATTAAAGAATTGGGATTAGAAGATATTTTTAAAAATAATTTGTCTATAGTTACTTTGAGATCTTCTTTCATTGCAAGAGTAGAATGGTGTGTAAATAATAATTTGCCATTTGTGGATCAAGAGAATAATTTTTTACCAGCATTAAATACTAAAGAAACTTTTGCTCAATATTCTACTCAAGTTCCTTTAAAAGAAGTGAAAACAGTGAGTGAAGCAGAAGCAATGGAGGGTATGGACGCTGAAGATAGACAAACATATAATGAAATAGTAGAAAGTCTAAATTATTTGATTTTACAAAATCCAACTAATGAATATTTACCTAAAATAGTAGCTAATATTACTAAAAATATTATTGGTTCTTTAAAAAGAAAAGAATATCATTTCCTACCTTTAACAGATATTGTTCATAGTGTTATGTTTGAGGGAATGGATAATATAACTCCGGAAATGCAAGAATTAACTGATTTAATTTTAAATGCTTTACCTGAAGAAAGAACAAATGAAGAAAGTAGGCCTTTAGCATGAAATTTTTAGAGAAATTTGGATTTAAGAAAGACGATATTGAACACTTAAAGGAAAATACAACTAGTACTTTAATTAAAGAATTGGAAGCTAATAAAAAGTTAGTTTCTAAAAACTTGGATTATTTAAGCAATATGGGAGTTACTAATTTAATTGAAATATTTATTTATTATCATGATATGTTTTTAATGGATAATAGTAATTTTGTAGAAATATTTAATAAGTATGATCAAAAAGATTTGGTTGAAAAGTTAGCTAAAAATGTTCAAATTATGGAATATCTATAATTTGAACTTTTTCTATATATACAGGAGGGTTTATGAAAAAATATGTTATTAAAAGAGCAAATGTTGATTTTGGTTTTAGAAAATCTAATTATAATGTTAAAGGTTCAAGAGTAAAGTTTGTAGTTGTTGATAATAAGGGAAATATGGCTTTCTTTAAATATGAAAGATTAGATTATAAAGTTAGTGAAGCTTCATCAGAAAAAATAGCTTATGAAATTGCTAAGGTGTTAGGTTACAAATGTGCTAGAATAGAATTAGCTACAGATAATAAGAATGTTTTAGGAGTTTTAAATTATTGGTTTGATAATATTACTGGTATGATGGAGCATACAGATATAGTTTCTTATTTTAATAAAGAAGAAGAAGAAAGATCTAAATTTTATACTATTTCAAATATTAAGAGGGTATTAGACGCACTTGATGTAAGTTTGTTTGCTGATTTTTTAAAAATTATGGTATTTGATGCTTTAATTGGTGAACAAGATCGGCATGAAGAAAACTGGGGTATTCGAATTATTAATCAACATTATGAAATCTCTCCTTTATATGATAATGGATGTAGTTTATTAAGAGAATTTAAGAATGAAGATTATGCTATGTTATTTTACAATAAATTAAAAGATTTTGATGCACTTATTAGGAAAAGTAAAACGCTTATTTATAAAGAAAATGGAAAATCTAAATATAAACATTTTGAATTAATAGAGTATTTATATGAAAATTATCCAAATTTAATTTATAACGAAATACAAAATTTATATAAATTAACAGATCAAAAAATTATGAAAATAGTAAATTCTATCCCAGATGAATTATTGACTAATATTCATAAAAAATATATAATAGAATACTTAATAAAGAGAAGAAATATTCTTTTACAAATAATTAATTGAGGTGATAAATGTGAATCGAGAGTTATGGTTAATTTGGAGACAACCAGATAAGCGAAGAAGATATAAAATTGGTTTGTTAAGTTATAATGGTAGCTATACTTTTAAATATGTTAATCCTGAATTAGATGAAGCTTTAGAAGATGGCTTTTTGTTTTTCCCTGGCTTTGAAAATCTTGATAAAACTTATAAAAGCGAAAAATTATTTGCCAATGTAGAAACAAGATTACCTAATTCTAAAAGACCTGATTATTTAGAAATTTTAAATATTTATGGCTTAAATAAGAATTCTTCGTTATTTGAAATTTTAAAAGCAACTAAAGGACGGTTAATTACAGATAATTATGAATTTGTTCCTGTTTTTGATAAAGATAAAATTGAATTTGATGTTGCAGGAACAAAATATGCGGAAGATTTAAAAGAGTGTTGTAAATATATTCATATTAATAATAAATTGAAATTAGTTTTAGATGGTAATAATGAATATGATAAATACGCTATTAAAGTGTATTTGCCATGTAATAATAAAGATTACTTTTTAGGATATGTTCCAAGATATTATTCTAAAGAATTAACAGAGCTATTAAGTAAAGATATGCCTTATTCAGCAATGGTTGAAAGTTTAAATTTTGAAAGTGAAATTAGTGATGAAGATATTACAGTAGTTGTTAAATTAATTTTTAATACTTAAGAGTAAACTCTTGCATTATTGATAAATATTTGATAGAATAAAGAAGTAAATTAATAATAGGAGGAGTGCATAATGGCTCTAGGTAAATTTAAAAATCTTTTTAAAGATGTAGATGATGAAGTAATGACTGGTACTGAAGATGAGTTTTATAATATTAGTGAAGCAGATGCTTTAGCGGAGGCTGATAAATCAGGTAATAAAATGATTTTACTTGAACCTCGGGCTTATTCTGAATCACAACAAATAGCAGATCATTTAAAGAACCGTAATAGTGTAGTTGTTAATTTGAAGCGTGTTACGTCTGATCAAGCGAAAAGAATTATTGACTTTTTAAGTGGTTGCATATATGCTATAGGAGGAAATATGCAAAAAATTGGGGTTGGAATATATCTTTGTACCCCTAAAAATGTTAATGTTCAAGGTAAGATTAGTGATGAATCAGAAAAGAATAAAGCTGATGTAGAAGAAGAATGGTAGTAAATAAATAGTGTTTGAGGTGATCTCTTTTGAGAAAGTTTAGTACAAGTATAAGTGGTTATAATAAAATAGAGGTTAATAATTTTGTTAATGAAGTTACTCATGAGTATGAATCTATGTTAGCTAAATTAAAACATCAAGATGCGGAAATAGAAAAACTAAAAAATGAATTAGAAAAATATCAAAACATGGAAAATACTTTAAATAGAGCATTAGTAGTAGCAGAAGATGCTTCTAATCAAATTAAAAGAGTAGCTAGAGATGAAGCGAAAGGGGTAATTGAAGATGCCCGAAGAAATGCCTCAAGGATTGTTAATGATGCTTTACTTAAAGCTGATAAAATTGAACAAGATGCAGAAACTTTAAAAAGAAGAGTAGTTATTTTTAAAAGAAGACTTAAAAGTGTAGTAGATGAGCAAATAGAGTTTATTGATAGTATAAATGAAGATTATTAATAGGTCAGTTGATCTATTTTTTCTTTTATTTGTTTCTTTTTTGTTTTATTTATATTATAATTATAGTAGTGGTGATTAGATTGACAAAAGAAGTTAAAAAGGATATTATTCAAATTATTTTAATAGCTATTATTTTAATATTTGCTTTTTTAAATATAAAAGAAATATGGAGTATTTTGAAGTTTATTATAGAACTTATTATGCCTTTTATTATAGGTATAGCAATAGCTTTTGTTTTAAATATTTTAATGAAATTTATTGAACGTAAATTATTAGATAAAGTAAAGATGAAAACTAAAAGTAAAAGAACTATTAGTTTACTTCTTGGGTTAGCATTGGTTTTTACATTTATTATTGTTTTATTATTACTTATTATTCCCCAACTTAAAAATACGTTTACTTTGTTTGTAGATAATATGCCTAAATATGAAGAAAATGTAAGAATATTATTAACGAAATTAAATATAGATACGGCTATTATGGAAAATATTGAAAATGCTGTACAAAATTTTGGTGACGTGGCTATTGATTTTATTAAAAATAATAGTGATCAAATATTAGAGGTTACTTTAGGTGTTGCTTCTAATGTAATTGGAGTAGTTGTTAATTTGGTTATAGCTTTTGTTTTTGCTATATATTTATTAGTACAAAAAGAAAAATTATTAGGACAAATTAGTAAAGTTTTAAGAGCTTATTTACCTATTAAAAGGGTGATGAAAATTCGAGATATAGCTAGGCTTTCAAATACAACTTGTGCACATTTTGTTAGTGGACAGTGTTTAGAAGCGGTTATTATTGGAGTGTTATGTTTTATAGGAATGCTTATACTTGGTATTCCTTATGCTGCTACGATATCGGTGTTAATTGGTGTTACGGCTTTAATACCTATTTATGGAGCTTTTATTGGAACAATTTTAGGAGCATTCTTAATTTTTATGGTTAGTCCTTTAAAAGCTTTAATATTTATTATTTTTATATTAGTTTTACAGCAATTAGAAGGAAATTTGATTTATCCGAAAGTTGTCGGTAAATCCGTAGGACTTCCGGGAATATGGGTGTTTGTAGCAGTTACTATAGGTGGGGCTTTAGCAGGAATTGTAGGAATGCTTATAAGTGTACCTATAGCATCTATTACTTATAGTGTTTTAGCAACAAATGTTAATTACCGGCTTAATGCTAAAAACAGTAAGAAAATATTAGTGGGAAAAAAGAAAAGTGTTTAGAAGCAGTGGTTCTTCCGAAAGTTTAAGTACAGAGAATAAAAAGTAGATTGAAATATATCTGCTTTTTGTACGGTTTAAAATATG
>CALVQM010000067.1 GCA_944358125.1 uncultured Bacilli bacterium | reverse complement strand
ACATAAAATGATAGCTACAATCATAACTATGTATAATAAATTTAATATTTTCTTTGTTAAAGATACAACTTCATTAATCTCTTTGTTATCAATTTCCTTAAGATTTTTCTTCATATTATACCCTCATTAATTCAGTTTCTTTTTCTTTAAATATATCATCTATCTTTTTATTATATTCATTAACAGTCTCTTGTATGTCATCTAAATATAATTTTTCTTCATCTTCTGGTAATTCCATCTTTTTAATTTCATTATTAGCTTCTTGTCTAATATTTCTTAAAGCTACTTTGGCTTCTTCACATACGGCTTTGGCCATTTTAACGTATTCCCTTCTTTTTTCTTCTGTAAGTTCAGGGACAGTTAAAATAATAGTTTCTCCATTATTTACCGGAGTAATACCAATATTAGCTTCATTTATAGCTCTTTCAATTTCTTTTAAAGCACTTTTATCAAAAGGCTTAATCATAAGCGTACGAGCTTCTGGTACGGTTATATTAGCTAGAGATTGAATAGGTGTAGATGCCCCATAATAACTAGCATTAATACCATTTAACATAGCTGGATTAGCTCTACCTGCTCGAATATTTAATAATTTACTTTCTAAACTTTCGATTGTTTTTTGAAATTTTAATTCTGTATTGTCCATATTTACATTATTCCTCCTAAATATTTATTTATACTATCATTATACTTAAAGTTATTTATTTTTACAAGTAAAATCCTTTTATATTACTTCGGTATATTCTAAAAAATGGATTAAATTCTTTTTTTCTACTTCTCCTGGTAAGCCCCCGATAAATTCTTTGTTTCGAAATACTAAAATAACGGGAGTAAAATTCATATAATTATTTAATTCAGGATAACTTGCTAATAGGTTTTGATAAGAAAGTGATAGAGATATATCATCTTGTCTTTCTAAATAATAAATATTAATATTTTGCATTTCTAAATCACCCAATAGAGTACTTACTTTTTTGGTTGGCTCCTCTTCTTTTTTACCAATTAAAACAATTACGTCTTCTTCATTATTTATATTTTCACTTAAAGTATCTATGGTTGCCTCCTGGCTATATGAGTCATCAAATTCATAAGTTATTTCTTCATTTTTAACGGGAGAGTTTTCTTTTTTATTTCCTATTAGGGTAGTAAAAAGATAGATACCCGCTCCTAAAACTAAAGTTATTAGAAAAGCAATAAATAGTCTTTTCATTCTAAATACTCCTTAAACATTGTGGTAAAAGTATTGTATTTAATGCCTACCCGGTAATCATTCCAATATTCTTTAGGATCTAGGGAGCCTTTGGTGAAAGCTGTTTCATTATCTAGAGCCATTACTTTTCCGTCTTTAATAATTACTAATGTTGGAGCATACAATTCTTGGGTTTTATCATCTAATGTTACTAAATAATTAGATAAACTTAAAACAATACTTTGATAAGTAGCATTCTTGTTTTCACGATCTTGATAAAAATCATAATATAATATTTCTTTTATTCCACTAGCTTTAGCAGCTTCATTTAAAATATTAGCATAATAACCACTCCAAATATTTGCCGGATAGCCCATGAAAATAATGGCATCTTTTTGCAGGGAAGCATAAACATCTACAGCACTAGCATATTTAAAAACATTATCTTTATCTACATTGGCATATTCTTCATCAAAACGTTCATTATCAACTACTTCATCAGTATCAAAATCTCTTGTTCCAATATAAATAAAACCAATAATTATAAGTATAAATAACATACCTTGAAATATTCTCTTTATTTTCTTATTCATAATTCACCACATCTTTATTATAGCATTTTCTAACTTTAAAATTAAGTAAAATCCTAGTTAAGCGTTAAATAAATGTATAGAAAAAGAGTTTCATCTTAAAAATGAAACTCTAAAATTTTCTTGTTTTAACTATAGTGAATATTAATTCCCCTTAACTTGAGCCATTACTTCTTCAGCAAAGTTTTCACTTCTTTTTTCCATTCCTTCGCCTACTTCATAACGGATCATACTAATAATTTCACCATTATTTTTCTTAACATATTCAGAAACACTTATATCGCCATCTTTAATAAATGGTTGTTCAGCAAGACATATTTCTTTGTAGTATTTTTTAATTCTTCCTTCTACCATTTTTTCAGCAATATCAGCTGGTTTACCTTCAGACATAGCAAGTTCTTTTTGAATTTTTCTTTCACTTTCAACAACAGTCTCTGGTACATCACTTATAAATACATAGCTTGGACGCATTGCAGCAGCTTGCATAGCAACATCTTTAGCAACACTTTCATTTGCTCCTTTAAGAACCGTTAAAACAGCTATTTTACCACCCATGTGTAAGTATGAACCAAATACTTCATCAGCATTTTTTTCTACTACTTCAAGTCTTCTTAATGATAATTTTTCACCAATTTTAGCAGTTTTCGCAATAATTAAATCTTCAATAGTTCCCTCTAAAGTATTTACTTTTAAAGCATCTTCTAAAGTTTTAGCATCACTATCTAAAATATAAGTACCAATAGTATCAATCATACCGGTAAATTCTTCATTTTTACTTACAAAGTCTGTTTCACTATTAACTTCTAAAATAACAGCTTTATTATCTTTAATATAGATGTTAGCAAGACCTTCAGCAGCAATACGGGCTTCTTTTTTAGCACTTTTGGCAATTCCTTTTTCTCTTAACCAATCAATACTAGCTTCCATATTGCCATTACATTCAGCTAAAGCTTTCTTACAATCCATCATACCAGCTCCGGTTACTTCCCGAAGCTCTTTTACCATTGCGGCAGTAACTTCCATAATAATATCCTCCTAATCTTTATTTTAAAACACTAATTAAATCATCTTTTTTCATCGTGCTGTAACCTTTAATACCACGTTCTTTAGCTACAGCTTTTAGTTCTGCTAAAGTCATATCTGCTAAAGCTTTTTCAGTTGCTTCTTCTTTAGGTGCTACTTCTTCACTTGTAGATACAACGGTTTCTTTTTTCTCTTCTTTAGCTAATCTTTCTTCTTCTTTAATTAGTTCGTCCATTTTAACTTCTTTATTTGATTTTTTATCTTCTTCAGTTACATAATCAACCATTTCAAGTCCACGTGACTCACAAATAGCATTATTAAGTACACCAAGAATAACTTTAACACTTCTAACCGCATCATCATTACCAGGTATAACAAAATCTACATCATCTGGATCACAGTTAGTATCAACAATTCCAAATACCGGAATTCTTAATTTTCTTGCTTCTCTAATAGCGTTAATTTCCTTTTTAGGATCGACTATAATTAAAGCATTTGGAAGCTTATTCATATCTCTAATACCACATAAAATACGGTTTAATTTGTCGTATTCTTTTTTAAGACCAATTACTTCCTTTTTAGGTAAAACTTCAAACTTACCAGATTTTTCCATTTCTTCAATTTCTTCAAGTCTTTTAACTCTTCTTCTGATAGTTCTAAAATTTGTTAGAGTTCCACCTAACCAACGCTCTGTTACATAATAAGAATTGCTTCTTAAAGCTTCTTCTTTAGCTGCTTCTTGGGCTTGTTTCTTGGTTCCAACAAACAAGAATGTACCTCCATTATCAGCAATTTTCTTAACTTCCCCATAAGCTTCCTCAAGTAGTTTAGTTGTTTTTTCAAGATCGATAATATAAATATCCTCTCTAGCTCCAAAAATGTATTCTTTCATCTTTGGGTTCCATCTTTTTGTTTGATGTCCAAAATGAACACCTGCTTCTAATAAATAACTCATAGAAACAACGGCCATAAATTATCCCATCCTTTCGTTTTTACCCTCTTAATATTTTCAGGCATGATACACCACCACTCTTCGCGGCACTCGGCATATCACTAAATATTAATGTGTATTTGCAATTTATTTGCCAATTAGTATTTTACTATACATTATATAAAAAAACAAGTAAATATTTACCTGTTTTATAACTTTAATGTTCTTTTTATTGGTGGGTCTAATTCATTTTCAATATGCAATCCCATATTACTTGCTTCCTCTAAAGAAAGGATTTTCGTACCTAACATAAAGGTACTAGAACTAGAAAATTTAGTATTTACAATTGATGCTTTATCAGTTGATACAAAAATATATGTTCCTCTTAAATCAGCATTATCCGCTACAACACCATCTAAATCTTGACCAATTAAATTAACATTTCTTAAATTCGTGTTTTTAAGGGATTGATGATATACTTTTTTGACATCAATAGAAGCATTGGTATTTGATAAGTTCATGCCTTCAATATCAGCATTCGTAAAATCAATAAGTGATAAATCACAATATTTTAAAATAGCGGGATCTTTAAAGAACGGATCTATTTCTTTTTTCTCTTCGGTAATACTTGAGTAGAATGCTATATTTCTTATTTTAACTTTTAAATTATTATCTACTTTAGCCTTTTTTTCTTTTAAATTCATAAGCATTTTTTTAATACTATCTACGATTTGGGAAGTGTTTTTTAAAGTATCTTCTTCTTCATTAACTAAATAAGCATTGATGGAAGAATTAGAAACTAAATGCTCTTTTTCTGGAATATCTAACTCATAGCCTAATCTTATAGACGGATTAAAAGTAAGAGTAAATATATTTGGTTTTTTAGTAGTCCAATCAAAGCCATTAGAAGAATAAAGCGTTTGGGCTTTGGTTTTGATGGTATTTAAAGCAAAAAAGGAAAGTTCATCTAGTTTTAGTTTAGGTAAGAGAGAAGCTAATTTTTCTTGATGGCTTACTGGTAACATTTTATTAGCGTATTCATCATAATAAAAGATATTTTTAAGAGGATTATAGTAATATATAGTATGTTCTCCAATTTGAGATTCTAAATCTAAACGATAAATTGTATTCGTATAAGGATAGATTTGCATAAAATCCAGATTTTCATTATTTGCTTTATTAGCATAATTTATTTCATCTACCTGTAAAGTAAAATATTGTTCTTCAATTTTAAAATGTTTTGTTAAACTAATATCTTTCTTTTTTTCTATAGCCAATCTTTTTAATAAGTTTATTATAGTTGATGTTAACAAAAAATTTTCGATTTTTCTTTCATTTTCTAATTCTAAATCATCAGAAAGATAAGCCTTTCTAAAGGATGGAAAAATATTATTATCATAATTTAATTCCCCAGCAAAAATTGTGTCATAATTTTTATTTTTATTTTTTTCGTAAATTTTAAAAAGACATCCAAAAGCATTATGTAGTCCCGTCCAATAGCACCTGACTTGAAAACTATTTAAAGTAAGTTCAGGGAAACTTTTAAAAAAATCATTAAATGTTTTAGAAACTTCGTTTTTTAAAGCAAGTTCTCCTACCATACAAATATCTAAATATTCCCGAAAAGCTATCGGCTTTTCTGAATCAATAATTAATTTGGACATATAAATCCCCTTTCAAATTATAGAATATAGTAACATACTATATAAGTGTTGTAAAGGAAAATTCCTTTTCAAACTTTCTTCTTTGTGTTAAAATATTTTTAAGAGGTTTTAGTTATGGAACAAACAAAAAAAGGATTATCAGGGATAAAAATATTTTGGATAGTATTTGGTTCAATTTTAGGGTTGCTTTTCATTTGGCTTATTTTAACTGTTAATAGTGAAATAAAGGCTGAGAATAAGCTTATAGCAATGCGAGACCATATAATTGATACTGAAGAAGTCGATATGAATATTACTAGTAAAGGTGAATATGCTAAAATAGAAAAAGTTATGAAAGAATATTATCAAGAGTATTTAACATATTATGATCAAGTAAACGAAAATAATTATATTGCTATTTATAATATGCTTACACCAGAATTTTTAGCCTATAAAAAAGAAGATTTAGAAAAACTATTAAAAGGCTTAAATAGCTATCAAGAATTATTCAATCAAGGAATTGATGGTATGATAAATTTACTTGATGAAGATTTAATAGAGCATAAATTTATTGATGCTAATATTGATTATTATTATTTAGATTTTTATAAAGAGTTAATGATTTTAGAAAGTGATCAAGATACATTGGCAACTTGGAGGGAATACAAACAAGAAAATGATGAGAAAATGCCTTATATTAAAAGCATGATAGAAATTTTGGCTTATAATCTAGAAGAATGGTATATTGAAGATGAAACTCTTTATATTAATGATAATACTTTATTAGAAGAATATAATACTTATTATCATTTAACTTTTGATGATGTAAGTCGTGATGAATTAATAGAAAGTAATTTTATTTAATGAAAAAAGTTTTAATTAAAATAATTCGTTTATATCAAGCGATACCAGGAGAGTTTCACAATCATTGTAGGTATTACCCTACTTGTAGTAATTATGCGATTGAAGCTTTAGAAGTTCATGGTTTTTTTAAAGGAACTTTCTTAATGGTTAAAAGAATTTTTAAATGTAATCC
>CALVQM010000066.1 GCA_944358125.1 uncultured Bacilli bacterium | reverse complement strand
TAGTTAAAGTAGTAGATGGCTCATTACATGTTAAAGATCATATTAAATTGATGCAAAGTAATTCCGACTTTGAAATAGTGGAATTAGGAGTTTCGACTCCTAAAGAAGAAAAACGTCAAGAATTAACAGTTGGAGAAGTAGGTTTTGTTTGTGCTAGTATTAAAGATATATCTAAAGTACAAGTAGGAGATACAATTACGAGTTTTCTAGATCCGGCTTTGGAAGCTATACATGGTTATAAGCCAATGAAACCTATGGTTTATTCTGGATTATTTCCCGTAGAACCAAATAAGTTTGAAGATTTAAAAGATGCTTTATATAAGTTAAAATTAAATGATGCAGCTTTAAGTTTTGAGGCTGAAACTAGTGATGCTTTAGGTTTTGGTTTTCGAACGGGCTTTTTAGGGTTATTACATATGGACGTTATTATGAGTCGAATATCTAGAGAGTTTGGTATTGATATTATTGCTACTAGTCCTAGTGTTATTTATCAAGTACAACTTACAAGTGGCGAGATTACAGAGATTGATTCACCTAATAAAATGCCAGATCGGGGTAATATTTCATGGATTAAAGAACCATTTATTTATACTAATATTATTGTTCCTAGTGAGTATATTGGTTCTATTATGGAATTATGTCAAAATAAAAGAGGAAGATATAGAAGTATGGATTATATTGATGAAACACGAGTTAATATCCATTATAATATTCCTTTATCGGAAATTGTTTATGATTTTTTTGATAAATTAAAAAGTTTTACGAAAGGATATGCTTCTTTTGATTATGAATTATCAGGTTATGAAGAATCGAATTTAGTTAAAATGGATATTCTTTTAAATGGTAAAGTGGTAGATGCTTTAAGTGTTATTGTTCATAAAGATTTTGCCTATGAACGAGGCAGGAAAATTGTTAAAAAATTAAGAGAATTAATTCCTAGACAAATGTTTGAACTTCCGGTGCAAGCGAGTATTGGTTCTAAAGTGATTGCTAGAGAAACAATTAGTGCCATGCGTAAAAATGTTTTAGCTAAATGTTATGGTGGAGATGTGTCTCGAAAAAGAAAGTTATTAGAAAAGCAAAAAGAAGGAAAGAAAAAAATGAAGATGATTGGATCTGTTGAAGTACCACAAGAGGCCTTTTTAGCTATATTAAGTGGAGATGATGAATAATGGATAAAATGTATACTTTAGATGATATTAATTCACAAACAATAGTAAAGATTGCCAAACATTTTATAGATAGTGATTTATCTTTAAGAAAATTTTGTGAAGCTTATGGGAAGTTTTCTTATATTACTTTACGAGAAAAATTTTTGACGTTTCTTCCTTTGGTTAACAAAGAAATAGCTTTAGTGGTTCAAGAAAAATTGGAGATGAAAAGACCTAAAAAAATTGAAGAAGATTTAAAAGCACAGGAGAGGATAGCCAAAGCTATTTCTTTATTATTAGATCAAGATATGACTGTTTTGCAAATAGCTTTAGAACTAAATTCGACAGAAATGACTATTTATCGGGATTTGACGGTTAGAATAAATCAATTACCAATTAGTAATGAAATAAAAAAAGAAGTATTGCTGCACTTAAGAGAGCATAGTTTAAATAATTTAATTCCTAAAGGACGTTGATAGTATGGAAAAAATTAAAGCAGTTTATATTCATATTCCCTTTTGTAATAGTATTTGTTCTTATTGTGACTTCTGTAAAGTTGTTTACAATCATGAATGGGTTCTACCTTATTTAAAAAGGTTAGAAGAAGAAATAGATAATTCTTATATGGGGGAAGAAATTGAAACTTTATATATTGGGGGAGGAACTCCTAGTTCCTTAAATTTAGATGAGTTAAAAGAGTTGTTTAAAATATTAGCTAAATTTAAAAAAGCAAAAGATATTGAATTTACTTTCGAATGCAATTTAAGTGATATTGAAGAAGAAAAGTTTACTTTTTTATATAATCAGGGTGTAAATAGACTTAGTGTTGGTATCGAATCTTTTGATCAAGAAAAGCTGGAATTTATGAAACGTAAGAGTAATTTTAAAGATGCTCAAAAAAAGATAGCTTTACTACGTAAAATAGGATTTTTAAATATTAATGTTGATTTGATGTATGCCATACCTAATGAAACAGTAAAAGTTTTAAAGAAAGATTTAAAAAAGTTTCTTAAATTAAAACCAGAGCATATTAGTACTTATAGTTTAATTGTTGAGAAAAATACTCTTGTTGGTTTAAATAAAATTAAGCCTATTGAAGAAGAACGAGATTTTAAGCTTTATGAAATTATTTGTAAAACTTTAAAGAAAAAAGGATATATTCATTATGAGGTGTCGAATTTTGCGAAAAAAGGGTATAAATCAAAACATAATTTGACTTATTGGGATAATTCAGAGTATTATGGCTTTGGAGTGGGAGCTAGTGGTTTTGTGGCAGCTATACGTTATGAAAATACGAAAAGCTTAACAGAGTATTTGAAAGGAAATTTTGTTAGTAGTAAATCTTTAATGAGTAAAGTTGATAATATGGAAAATGAACTTATTTTGGGATTGCGGAAGTTAGAAGGGATAAGTTTAGAAAAATTTTTTGATAAGTTTGAAGAAAACGTGCAAAATATTTTTCCGATTAAGCCTTTAGTTAAAAGTGGTGACTTAATTTATAAAGATGGATATATTTATATTAATCCGAAAAAGTTATATGTAATGAATGAAATTTTACTCAAACTTATATAAGAAAGCATAAAACTTTCTTTTTTTGTTCACACTAATTTTAGGTGGAAGTTATGCTTAAAGACTTAAAAATATTAAATGGAGAATTATCTGTAAAATTTGATCCCTTAAATACTAGGTATACGGTTAATATGACAAATTCAGATACAAAACTAGAATTAGAGTATGAAATAGATGAAGATGATGAAATATCTATTTTTGGGAACTCGTTAGATGGACAAGATGATTTGGTTGTTATTAGTGTTTATAATGATGATGAACTTATGAGTTATTATTTAGAAATTAATTTTTTGGAAAGCAAGAATGTTAATTTAGAACAAGATTATTTTGCTTCTTTAGAACTTAATAGTAAACAAGAAGTTCCTAAATATGTTGCTCCTTTGATTGCAGGTGTTTGTTTTCTTATAATTTTATTCTTTTTTGCAATTTTATTTAAAAAAAGAAAATATACTAAATAGGGTGGTTTCGTCGATCAAATAGATTAAATTTACTTATCAAATTAGTTAATTTCGCTAGTGAAATTAGTGAAATTGCTAATTTGCAATGTTTTTCCTCTTTTGTTACAATTAACGCGGAAAGGAGGAATATCATGGAAGATATCTTAAATTATTTAAAAAAATATGGAAAAGAAATTATAGTAGGAATTTTCATTTGTATTAGTATGGCTTTATCTTGTTATAGTATTTTTTATAATTCCAAGAAAGAAGATAATACCATAGTTGCTAATGAAGTAGATACTACAAAGGATAAGGAAAGTGAGGTGCAAGAGGAAGCAACTACCTTTTATGTTGATGTTAAAGGGGCTGTTGTTACTCCAGGGGTTTATCAAGTAGAAGATGGAGCCATTATCCAAGATGTTATTAATTTAGCAGGGGGTTTTAAGGAAGATGCTTATCAAGACGGAATTAACTTAAGCCAAAGAATTAGTGATGAAATGGTTATTTATGTTTATACAACCAAGGATGTAAAACAAAACTCCAAACTAAATGTAAATGGTAATAATAATGGTACTACTAATAGTGGTTCTTCTTATGATGCTAGCTATAATATTCAAGATAGGGTAGAAAAAAAAGAAAGTGTTATTACTAAAGATAATAATGCTTCTGGTGGTAGTAACACTAATAATACTGGATCTGAAGAAAATAAAATTATTAATATTAATACAGCTAGTAAAAGTGAACTTACTACTTTATCGGGAATAGGAGATGTTAAAGCACAAGCTATTATTGATTATCGAAATACCAATGGTTTTTTTAAAAGTATAGAAGATATTAAAAATGTAAGTGGAATTGGTGATGTCGTTTTCTCAAAAATTAAAGATTATATTACAGTCTAAATATTTTATTTTTATAAGCCTTTTTCTAGCTCTTTTATATGTTTTTATTACAACTAAAGTTATTGTTTATGATACTAAATATTCCCTTGATACTAATATTTTAACGGGTAATGTTGTATCTTATACAATTGATGGAAATAAACTTAATATGTTAATAAAGGCGAGAGAAAAAGTACAAGTTACTTATTATATTAATTCTTTGGAAGAAAAAGAATATTTGCAAAAAGAGTTACTTATTGGTCAGAAAGTTGTTTTAGAAGGAAAAATTACGAGGCCATATCAAAATACTATTCCTAATACTTTTAATTATCAAAAATATTTGTATAATAATCGGATTTATGTAACTTTTTCGGCTGATAAAATAACTTTAGAGGGAAAAACAAATTTTTTAAATAAAATTAAAAGTGATTTTATGAAGCGAATTGATGGTGTGGGTAGTTCTAAAGCTTATTTATATGCTTTAATATTGGGGGAAGTAGACTATATTGATGGTGATGTTTATCAAGATTATCAAAAAAATGGAACTACCCATCTTTTTGCTGTTTCGGGTATGCACATTAGTGCTTTAGTTTTGTTTTTAACCTCTTTTTTTAAGAAAATACGTGTACCTTTATTTCTAACTAATATTATCATTGTTTTATTTTTATTTTTTTATATGTTTTTAATAGGTTTTACTCCTTCGGTTATTAGAGGAGCTTTATTGTTTATTTTTTTATTACTTAATAGAAAATTAAAACTTCATTTAAAAACAGTAAATGTTTTATATATTCTTTTTTTAATACTTATTATTATAAATCCTTTTTATATTTATAATTTAGGGTTTATATATTCTTTTTTAACTTCTTTTGGGCTTATACTATTTAGTAAGAAAATTAAAGGAAATTATATTCAAAAATTAATAAAAGTTAGTAGTATTGCTTTTTTATTTAGCTTTCCGATTACAGTTTATAATTTTTATGAAATCAATTTACTTACCATTATTAATAATGTTATCATTGTACCGTTTGTAACAATTATTTTGTTTCCTTTAACACTTATTACTTTTCTTTTTCCTTTTTTAGATCCCTTATTAAATATAGGAATAATCTTTTTAGAAAATATTAGTCATTTCTTAAATTACTTTCAAATTAATTTGGTTGTCCCAAAAGTTAATTTTCTTTTTTTTATTCTATATTATATTGGTGTTTATTTTATTTATAAGGGTAAATGGAAAACTATTTTTTATTTAATTTTTTTGGTTATTAGTGTTAAAATCCTTCCTTTTTTAAATTCTAATACTTATGTTTATTTTTTAGATGTTGGTCAAGGGGATTCTACATTAATTGTGGGAAGTCATGGGAATTATGCTATGTTAATAGATACAGGTGGAAAAATTAAATTTGAGCAGGAAGATTGGGAAGTTCGCAATAAAGAGTATGATGGTGCTAGTAATATTATTACGTTTTTAAAAAGTTTAGGTATAACCAAACTTGATTTATTAGTTGGTACGCATGGTGATGCTGATCATATGGGGGAAGCTATAAACTTGGTTAATAATTTTGCTGTTGATAAAGTAGTGTTTAATAAAGGATCCTATAATGATTTAGAAAAAAGCTTAATTCAAGTATTAGAAAAGAAGAATATCCCTTATTTTCAAAATTTATCGGAAATAAATTTAGGAAATAATAAATTTTATTTTTTGAATGATAAAGAATTTGGTGATGAGAATAATAATTCTTTGGTTATGTATACAAATATGGAAGGCTTTAAATTTTTATTTATGGGAGATGCTGGTGTAGAAGTAGAAAATTATTTACGAGAAAAATACAATCTTTTGAATATTGATGTATTAAAAGTTGGGCATCATGGTAGTAAAACTAGTTCAAGTCTTGAATTCATCAATTGGATAAGTCCTATTTATGCAATTATATCAGTAGGTAGAAATAATCGTTATGGGCATCCTAATGTTGAGGTGCTAAATAATTTAGATAATTCTTTCATTTATCGAACTGATTTTAATGGTAGTATTTCTTTTATTCTTAATGAAGAAAATATTTTTATAAAAACATATGAGCCTTAAGGAGGAAGATATATGGATTATTATCAAGAAATAAAAAATAGGATAATTAATAATGAAATATATGTTAGGGTTAAAGATTATTCTAAGGAGCGAAATAGAGTCATAACATATTTTGAAATTGGTAAATTATTATATGATGCTGGTGGTAAATATGGAGAAGCCATTATAGAGAAATATTCAAAAAAGTTACAAGCGGAAGTTGGAGAGAAATATAATAAAAGAGCTTTGTTTAGAATGAGACAGTTTTATATGATTTTTAGTAGAAGTGAAAAAGTGTCGCAATTGGCGACACAATTAACATGGAGTCATTATGTTGAACTGCTACCTTTGAAGGATGAGAATAAAATTTTGTATTACATTCAAGAATGTCTACGTTTTAATTTAACCAGAAATGAATTACGAGAAAAAATAAAAAATCATGAGTATGAAAGAGTTTCTGATGCGGTAAGAACAAATTTAATATGTCAAGACGGAATTGATATTGAGCAGGTAATTAAGAATCCAATTGTTATTAAAAATATTAAAAAATATGAAACCATATCTGAAAAAATATTACAACAATTAATTTTGGAAGATATTCCGGCTTTTTTGAAAGAATTAGGAGTTGGTTTTTCTTTTATAGGAAATGAGTATAAGATAAAGATAGGAGATAGATATAATTATATTGAT
>CALVQM010000065.1 GCA_944358125.1 uncultured Bacilli bacterium | reverse complement strand
TTTACTAAAAATTTAAAATAGCTTATAATAAATTTGGTGATTTTATGTTTACAGATACCCATTGTCATATTTATAAGGAATATTATGAAAATATAGATGAAGTCTTAAAAAATGCTTTAAAAAATAACATTAATCGCCTCGTAAATAACGGGTGTAACAAAGAAAGCAACGAAGAAGTATTAATGCTAGCAAAAAAGTATGAAAATATGTACATTGCTTTAGGAATTCACCCTGAAAGTGTTAATACCTACCAAAAAGAAGACTTAACTTTTATTGAAAAAAATATAAGCAATCCAAAAGTAATTGCAATTGGCGAAATAGGTCTAGACTATCACTACACGAAAGAAAATAAAAATGAGCAAATACAATTATTAGAAAGTCAATTAAAAATAGCAGAACACTACAATTTACCTGTCATAATTCATTCTAGAGAAGCAACTCTAGACACTATAAACACATTAAAAAAATATCACGTAAAAGGTGTTATTCATTCTTTTTCTGGTTCTCTAGAAACAGCTAAAATATATATTAAAATGGGTTATTTACTAGGTATTAATGGGGTAATTACTTTTAAAAACTCTAAATTAAAAGAAGTAATTAAAGAGCTTCCTTTAGAACATCTAGTACTAGAAACAGATAGTCCTTATCTAACTCCTGAACCATTTCGTGGCAAACCCAACGAACCAGCTAGAATAAAGGAAATAGCTACATTTATCAGTGAATTAAAAGGAATTAATTTAGAAGAATTAGCAAGGATTACCAATGAAAATATTAAGCGAATTTTTGACATTTAACCCAATTTATGATATGATTAGTTTACCAATGAGGTGAGAAGATGATAAGTAAAAGCAAATTTTACTTAAATTATATAGTAAAAACAAGTTTAGTACTAATCGTCTTATTTAGTATAAGTGCTTCTTCATCAAAAATGGAAGCTGTTAGTACTAATGAAAATATTAATAGAAGTGTTGATTTAGGTGCAATGGCTATTTATATCAACAAAGAAGAAGAAGAAAAAGCTAATGAAGAAGCTTTACAAAAATATCTATGGGGATCCCTAGATAGTTATACTGGTGATTTAACCGGATATGGAGCCAATTGTCCAGCTTGTAGTGGACGTTTAGCTTGTACAGGATTAGATGTAAGAGATGGAACTGATACTTATGTCGATAATACCTACGGAGAAGTTAAAATTGTTGCCTCTTCTTCTAACTTACCATGTGGAAGTATCATTCGTTTTAACCATTCCCGTATTAGTCCTGAACCAGTTATTGCTATAGTTCTAGATCGTGGTGTTTTAGGTAACGATATCGATCTTTTAACACCTAGTGAAGAATATGCCTATAAATATGTAGGTAGAAGCAGTATAACTTATGATGTATTAAGATTTGGATGGGAAAAATAACCCATCTTTTTTAAAAAGGAAGGATTTAAGTGAATATCAAAGCGAAAAAAAGTCTAGGTCAAAATTTTTTAGAAGATGAAAGTGTTTTACAAAAAATAGCCAATTCGGTTACTACGAAAGAAAATGACTTAATTATTGAAATTGGCCCTGGAAAAGGAGCACTAACCAAATATTTAAAGCAAAAAAAAGGCTTTCTAATTTGTTATGAACTAGATGAAAGACTAAAAGAAACATTAAAAAAAATGGAAGACACTAAAACCAAGATTATTTTTAAAGACTTTCTGCAAGCTGATATTATAAAAGATAGTGAGTGTTTTGATTATGAAAATATTTATATTATTGCTAACATTCCCTATTACATTACAACGCCTATTATTAAACATGTTATGGATCTCGAAAAATTAAAAAGCATGACCATACTCGTTCAAAAAGAAGTTGCTGAACGCTTAACGGCTAATCCTGGTACCAAAGCCTATGGCTCACTAACCGTATATCTAAATTATTACTTTAATATAAAGTATTTATTTAATGTTAGTAAATACGCTTTTAATCCTATACCCAATGTTGAAAGTGCTGTTATTAATTTTACCAGAGTAAAAGAAAAAATAACCGTCAAAAATGAAGCAATTTTCTTCAAATTAATTGAAGATGCCTTTAAAATGAAAAGAAAAACTTTAAAAAATAATTTAAAAACCTATAATTGGAACCAAGTAAAAGAAGTATTAAAAGAAAAAAATTTATCTGAAGATATTCGAGCTGAAAACTTAAGTTTAGAAAGTTTTGCTGCCATAGCAAATCATCTATCTTAATTTTTTTTATGTCTAAAAAAAAATAATTCACATATATTTTACTGGTGGATCTTATGAAATTAAAACGTGGAGACCTAGTTACCAGAAAAAGCTATAACCATGATACCGTATTTAAAATTACTAATATCAAAAACGATATTTATTATTTAAAAGGAGTAGAAGTAAGACTTTATGCCGACAGTCCTGAAAGTGATTTAGTAAAATATTTAGAAAAAGATACTGTAGATTTAACTGATGAAATCATCACTCCCAAACTACCCGAAGATAGAAGCGACTATTTCTATTTGCCGGCTAAAATACTACACATAGATGGTGATAAAGAATATCTAGAAAAATGTTTATCGTTTTATAAAAAAAAAGGCGTACTCGCCATTGGAAGAAAAATAAACGAAAATCACATCTATGAAAATTTACTACCACTTTTAAAAGAATTTAAACCCGATATCGTAATTATTACTGGTCATGATGCCTATTATCGCAAAAAAGGCCGAATGGACGATTTAAAAAATTATAAAAATTCAGCAAATTTTATAAAAGCTGTTAAAGTAGCTAGAAACTATGAATTTTCTCATGAAAAACTAGTTATAATCGCTGGAGCTTGTCAAAGTAATTATGAAGAACTAATTAAAGCTGGTGCCAATTTTGCATCTAGTCCAGGTCGAATAAACATTCATGCTCTTGATCCAGCGATTATTGCTACAACTCTTGCTCTAACCGAAAGAAGCAAAGAAATAAACTTAATAAGCTTACTCAATAAAACCAAATACGGTCATAATGGTATAGGTGGATTAAAATGTAATGGTCTCATGTATGTAGGTTACCCAAGATAGGAGGATTTATTACGAACACCGAAAAAGTAAAAGAAGAAATAAAAAGTAATCTAAACCGTACGGTAATAATAAAAGTATTTGGAATGCGTGGTAAAACAAGTGAATACACCGGTAAAATTAATGCTATATATCCTAACATTTTCACTATTTTAGAAAATGGAAACGAGAAAAGTTTTACATATCGTGACATCTATACTGGGGATATTAAAATAAAATATTTGTAAATACATGTAAAACACTTGAAAGTTGGAAGATTTTGCTATAAAATATAGATAAGTTGAAAAATTTAGAAGGGAAGAATAATTATGCAAATTACATCAGTAAACGTTCGCAAGATCGAAAAAGAAGGCTCAAGAATGAAAGGTATAGCATCAGTGCTATTAGATGATTCTTTTGCTATTCATGACATCAGAATAATTGAAGGAGACAATGGTTTATTTATAGCTATGCCTAGTAGAAAAACGGCTACTGGTGGATATAGAGATATTGCTCATCCAATTAATCCAGATGTACGTAAAATGTTCGAAGATGCTATTATAAAAGCATATAACGAAGCCGAATAAAACTTGGTAATCCCAAGTTTTTTTCATAATTAACACTCCTTCATCATAAAATTAATACAAAGGTGATGATTATGGAAAATAAAGAAGTAATAGAATTTGGTTCTCATGAATTAAAACTAATTGACAGGAGAGAAATATCCTTAACCGGTATTAAAAAAATAACCAGTTTTGATGCTGAAGAATTTCTTCTAGAAAGTAATATGGGTATTATTTTAATAAAAGGAACCAATTTAGAAATTATGAAATTAGATACTCATGATGGCAATGTCAAAATAAAAGGCAAAATTAATGGTTTTAACTACCTAGATAACAAAGAAAAAGGCAAAGAAGAAAGCATAATTTCCAAGTTATTTAAATAATGAACGCCCATCTTCAATTACTATCATTAGGTGCCTCTTTTCTTTATGGCTTCATATTCTATTATTTAATAAAACTAAACTATAAACTAATTAAAAACCAAAAGAAATTTTATCAAAGTCTAATAACTATTCTTTTTATGTATAATGTTGTTTTACTTTATATTATTATTATTTTTAAATTAAACAATGGAATTTTCCACCCTTATTTCTTTATTATGATCACTCTAGGATTTTTAAGCAATTTAAAACTAACTCAAAAAATGTTAAAAAATGTAAAATATCGCTCGTTTATTGCAAAAATAAAAAAGAAATGTTATACTATAAAAAATAGGGGTGATCAAAATAAAACATAAAGTAACCAAAAAAGAACGACGCAGATTAACGCTTTTTATCATGGCTTTTATCTTCATAATTGGTTTTACTTGCATTAATATATTCCCAGATTGGCTTAAAATCATGAAAAATAAAAAAGAAATAACTCTCCTAGAAAGCTCTTATGAAGAACTACTTGATACCGAAGAAGCTTTAAAAGCCGAAGTAGAAAAACTTCAAGACCCAGAATATGTAGAAAGATATGCCAAAGAAAAATTTTTATATACAAAAGATGATGAAATGATCATTAGAAAAACAGATACGCCATAATGTATCTGTTTTTTTGAAGAAAGAGCTTAACGATTTTCAAAAAATTTATCAATGCTAACTCCCAAAATCTGTGAAATATTCCAAAGTACGGGAATACTAATTCCTTGAACTTTACCCGTTTCCAAAGAACCAATTAAACCTGTAGAAACATTACACATTTGTGCTACTTTAGCTTGGCTTATTCTATTATTAGGATGATTAAGATTATAAAGGCCACGATAATATCGAACATTAGCACCAATTAATTTAAAGATATCGCCTCTCGTTTCTTTAATATATAACATAAGATCTCCTTTCATACCAAAATCTCATGTTATATATAACAAAATTATATCCGATATAATTGTAGCATATTTTTATATGAGAAATCAATTATTATGTCTAAAATATTACCATTTTCTGCCAAACTACCTAAAAATTTGTCAAAAAGCCTTTTTTGTGTTAATATATAGACATTTAAAAAGGAGATAATTTATGACAAAAATTAAAAATATGACTTTAAAAAAAGAAATCAAAAAGCAAAACAACAGCTTATATATCTTTATAATCTTTTTAGTACTAGGAGCACTATTTATTGCTTTTGGTATTTATGAAAATCGAAAAAATGAAGCAAACTATGATTATTTAAATAACGTAATTGAAAATAAAAACAATGAAACTGGAACTTATGCTTATTTAAATGTTGCTCAAGCTCCATATTCTATAGCCAAATATGAAGATGAAGATAATGAAGCCTTCTATATTATTTTTGATGGTACTTATTTTTACATTGCTTATTTAAGTGATGACTTATACACCAAATTAAATGTCGAAGGATTAGAAGAAGATCCTTTAACCATTTATGGTATTACAACTGCTACCCCAGAAGATGTAAAAGAAATTGCTATTGAAGTATATAACGAAGGACTTAAAAAAGAAGATCAAATTTCTATGGATAATTTTAATAACTACTTTGGCGAAGTATATTTAAATAATACGTCCCTAAAAAAATTAAACTCTAGCTTTTATCTTTTAAGTATAATTCCTTTTTCTATCTCTTTAATATTTCTAATCATTTTTGCTACTAAAAAGATTAAAACTAAAAGAATATTATCAACTCTAACTGAAGAAGAATTAACTACATTAGAACAAGAATTAGAAAGTACTGATACTAATTATTATAGTAATTACCATTTAATATTAACTCCAAACTACCTAATAAGTTTTACAAATGGTCTAAATATTTTAAAATATAACAATTTAATATGGGTATACGAACATAAAGTAAAACAATATGGTATTACAACTGCCAAAAATATCTTTGTAATGGATAACAAAGGAAAAACTTATCACATTTTAAGCACTGATGCTTTCAAAAAATCAAGCGAATTAATAAAAGAAATAACTACAAATATTAGTAATAAAAATGAAAACATGTTAGTAGGATATAATAAAAGAAATCAAGAAGAAATAAATGAAATTTTAAAGAATAGCTAAAGCTATTTTTTTATATAATGTAATATGAAAACAAAATTTAAAATAATAATTTTAATACTACTTCTTTTATCCGCATTATTTATCAATACCAAAGTAAATGCTCTTATGCCCTTAAGTGGCAAAATAATTGTCATAGATCCAGGACATGGAGGAAAAGACCCCGGAACCATTAGTGGCACTACTTATGAAAGTAACATAAATTTAGCTATCAGTAAAGCTTTAGAAATAGAATTAGTCAAAGCCGGAGCTACCGTTATATTAACAAGGAATGATGATTACGACTTATCTGTTCCTAATGCTAGATGGCGTAAAAAAAGTGATTTTGATAATCGCATAAATCTAATAAATAATAGTAAAGCAAATATTTATTTATCAATCCATCTAAATTATTTAACCAATAGTGCTTACTATGGTCCTCAAGTATTCTATGATACCAAAAACACTGAAAACCTAGCTTCTACTATTCAAAATACCTTAAATAATAATTTAAAAACCGACCGTGAGATAAAACCTATTCCTAGCAAAACGTATATGTATGACAAACTAAATATTCCCGGTGTTCTAATTGAATGCGGTTTTCTATCTAATCCGAATGAAAAAAGCAAACTAATTACCGAAGAATATCAACAAAAACTAGCTATCTTAATCAAAGATGCTTTAATAAGTTACTTTAATTAACAAAATATTTCATTGTAACTTTTCTTTTTTCACTTACACCTGTTCCGTAACTTAAATTACCAATCTCTTTTATCGCTCTTTTAACTTTTAACTCATCTTGATCTATTACCTGATCAAGTAAAGTTATAATCTTTTTAGCTCGAACTAAAGCTACATCATAAAGATCATAAAAAGAATAATGAAAACTCAATTTTTTATCTACCGGATAATACCATTTTTTA
>CALVQM010000064.1 GCA_944358125.1 uncultured Bacilli bacterium | reverse complement strand
AGTATTTTAGATAGTTAAAAAGCAGATATATTTCAATCTACTTTTTATTCTCTGTACTTAAACTTTCGGAAGAACCTTTTAGGGCACTCCTTTTTTAATTACAGGTTGTTCCACAACCTATATCACCATAACTTGTTTCTTTACAAGATGTACAACATCTTGTACCATCACTTCTTGTGTAACAATTTGTACTATAACCATTATCACCACTATCGTTAGTTCCATCATTAGTAGCAATTGCTATAATAAAGATAAAGGCAAGAAAAACTACAATAATAACTGCAGTTAAATTATTATTTTTCTTTTGCTTTAAAGCATTGATTTTATTTTCTACATTATTGATACTATTATTAATTATACTAATTATTTTACTTATTTCTAAATCCCAATTTGATAAAACCATTTTTTTTAAATATGAATAAGATAAAATTTGCTGTTTAATGTTTTGATACCTAACAGTGATTTGCTGTAATTCTCCAATATCTTCTCCATTATTTAATTTTATTACTTTATTATCTAATTGTATTATTTTGTCTTTATCTTTGGCTACTTTTTTTATCATATTTGTATATTTATGAATAAGTTTTATCATTTCCTCATTTTTTAAATATTCTTCTATGAATTTTTCTTCCTGTTGTGAAACATTATAATAAACTGTGAATTTACTGCTATGTTCTTTTGGATATTTACACTTTACAATAAATAAATTTCCATTGTTCGTTTTTTTAAAATTTGTGAAAGCACCATAATAATAATCTTCCTTTTGATAGACAACTAAAGGATAATAAGTTACATTATATAAAGAATTAGTAATTTCATTTTTTTCTTGTAATACAAAAGAAAATTCCTCATGATTTTTATCATTGATATTAATAAAATCTCTATCTTTTTTATGCAATAAACTCAAGCTCCTTTCTTGCCCAATATTATAACACAAAACCACACCTGTTGATAGAGGTATTTACTTGTAAAAATATAAGATAATTATATAATGTTATTACTTGACTAATAAATATTATCGATTAAAGATATTATGATTATCTTGTTGTAATTTTTCTTTTTCTTCTAAATTTATTACTTCAATGGTTGAATTAACTTGACTTGCTATTGCTTCTGTTGGAACACCATTTTGATGTAATAAAACTACATATTCCGATAAAGATTGTAAATATTGCTGTAATTGTTTTAAATCATCTCTTTTTTTATTATGAGCTACATCATCAAAACTAATAGTATCTTCTTTATCTAATTGTTCAACTCTTTTAGCATAGCATACATTCTTATCACCACTTAATAAACCTATTTGAAAATAAGCATCATCATACAAAACATTATAGTAATATCCCTCTCTTTTACCCATAACTATCTTTTTAGGATACACAAGATTTTGTCTTGCCCAAGCATCTATTCCTAAATAAAGATAAGATAATTCTAAACTTTTTTTCTTATCTTCATAAGATACAACCTCTGGTCTATAAAGCCAATTTTCATCAGATATTAAGTTGTATTCCAAAGTAAAATTTTTAAGCCAAGTAATATAATCGAAATTAGATACTTTTTCTTTAAGCTCATTTTCTTCTAAATCCATAAATAAATACCTCCTTTAAAATCATTATACTCGCTTTTTAAAAGAAAACATATTAAGTTTACATATTTTTACATATTTAATTAATAAAACATAATTATATTTATAAAAAAAGTCGAGTTAATACTCAACTAATTTTATTAAATAGAGCGTGATTGCTCTTCAAATTTACATTCTTCATTTACTTGAAGTTTTTCTACAGCATTACAAATAACATTAAAAATAGCACGTACAGGAACACCATTATGATATCCAGATAAAATTAAATTACGTAATGAATTTAATGAAGTATCTACCTCAGGAATTAAAGGAATAGAAGCGCATTTTTCTTGTCCATTAAAACTAACAATAGTATCTTGAGCAACTACAGCTATATCTTGTAAAGAAATACCACAATTATACAAAGTATGAATAAAAGCATATAGTAAATCTATATAATTATTATATTCATCTAATCTATTAATACGTTTATCTAATAAAATATCTTGAAAGTCAATAAAATTTTCTCTATTTAAACCATCAGCTTTTACATAATAACATCTAGAACCTTGACCATGAAGAATACCTACTTTAAAGCCATCGCCATTTAACTGAATGTTATAATAATAACCGAAGCAAGAATTCCTGTAAGTTTCTTCTGGATATATAAGATTTTGATTTGCCCAATTGTCTATTCCGCGATAAAAATAATATAATTGCATAATTTTTTCTTTATCTTGTTCACTTATTTTTTTTATGTCACTAAACCAAATTTCATCATCAAAAATAGTAGTAGGATGTTGAATAGAAAATTGCTTCATCCAATTAATATAATCTAAATTAGATACTATTGCCTTTGCCTTTTCATCCTTCTCATTTTCTTTTAACAAATATAATTCGATAACGTCTTTACCTTCCGGTGATTGTAATTGCTGAATTATTTTTTCTGCTAAATCCATAATTAATACCTCCTTTAAATATCAGTATACCAGCTTTTTTTATGAAAGTATACTGAAATTACATGTTTTTACATGTTTAAATTAATTGAACATATCAAAATATAAAAATAATACTTATTTAATAATAACGTTTTCAAGATTATAATTTTCTGTTAAAATATAAAAAAGGAAAAAAATTAGAATTAATTAATTGTGATAGTTAAATAAATACATAAGAGTAATTCAAATTTGTAGTAATAGACCATTTTTCTATAATGTAAACTTTTGTTGCATATTTTCCAAGTACTCTTGGTAGAGTGCAACCCCTAAAACATGTTAATATTTTTTTAGAGGTGATAAAATTGAATTTAGGAGAAAAAATTTATAATTTACGAAAGAAAAAGAATTTAAGCCAAGAAGATTTAGCAAGTATTTTAAATGTATCTAGGCAAACGATAAGCAAATGGGAAACAGGTGAGTCAAATCCTGATATCGATAAGATCGTTCCTTTATGTAACTTTTTTGAAATATCTACAGATGAATTTTTAAAGGGAAAAGATATTGTTTATGAACGAATTTTAACTAAAGAAAAGAGCAAAAATAAAGCCTTAACTTTCTCGTTATGTCTAGTTATTTTTTCAGTAATGGTAATATTAACGATTTTACTAGAAGAAACAGAAGTAAGTGAAGGAGTTATTAGTTCTATAATTATGTTTTGTATTACTTTAATAGGAGTTTTACTAATTTATTATTTTTTATCAACTCCCAAAGAAAAAAGTAATATAAAAGAAAATAAATTAATAAATAAAATTATTTTCTTAAGTACGATTATAATTTATTTTTTAGTAAGTTTTATTTGGAATTCTTGGGCTATTTCTTGGATAATTTTTATAATTGGCATACTTGTAGCTCAAGTAATAAAATTAATTAGAATGTTAGGAGGAAAAGAAAATGAAGAAAAATAAATTAGGAATTAAAATATGTTTAGGAATATTAATTATTGTCATTCTAGCTTTAATAGGTGTTATTATTTGGGGCATTAAAAGTGGAAATGGGTTTACTTTTTTTGAAAAACCGGTAATTATTTATGATAATACTTTTGAAAAGATAGCAAGTATAAATGTTGATGTAACTAGTTATGATGTAGAACTAAAAGAAAGTAATAATGATACTATAAAAGTAGAAATATCTGGAAGTAAGAAAAATCAAGATAAATTTCATGTTGAAGAAGAAAATGGAAATTTAACTATTAATGAAAATGGTTCTAGTGTTTGTATTGGTTTTTGTTTAGATGGCACTATAACTATTTATCTTCCTAACCAGGATATTACCTATCATCATAAATCTAGTTCCGGAAATATTTATTCAGATATAGATTTAAGAAGTGTTGTTATTAATACAACGAGTGGAGATATCACTTTAAAAAACATTAATGATGGAACGATATCATCTACAAGTGGTAATATTAATGTAGCAAATGCTAATAAGTTAAATGTAAGTGCAACAAGTGGTGATATATCTTTAGATGAGACAAAAAATATAATTGCAAACACTAAAAGTGGTAATATAGAAGTAAGAAGCATTACTTCTAAAATGGATATTACAACTACCAGTGGTGATATAAATATTTCTTCCTTAAGTATTAAAGAAGATTCTAAAGCCGAAGCAAAAAGTGGAAACATAGATATAAAATTAGATAAAGATGTATTTATTGATGCTACAACTAGAAGTGGTAATATTGATATTGATAATACTAATACAAATCCTACTTTAATCATAAAAACCACTAGTGGCGATATAACTGCAAAATAACAAAATTGTAATATTGTTTATCAACCCAATAATTGAAGAAAACGACAAATTATGATAAAATAGATTTTGTGATAGGGGTATAGTATGTTTAGTAGAAGTAGTTTAAAAAGGCAAGGTAAGAGTGCTTTTTACCGAAATTGGAAATCTTGTATTATAATATGTTTTATCTACACCGTATTAGTAGGAGGAACTATTATTACTATTAATCGTCGTGTAGATTTAGATTATCGTGATAATATTCCTAAAATAAATATAAATAATTTCGATGCTGATAATAATTCCGATATTGTAAATGAATTTATTAATGGCCTTAATGGTGAACAAGCTAAAGCAGAACCAGAATTTTTTACTAGTGCCACAAGAGGGGTATTAGGTTCTTTAGTAAATAATGTATCAAGATCTGGATCTTATCTTTTTGGAGTTTTAAATGCTATAAATGAACTTTTATTTAAAAATCGTATTTGGGCTAGTGTAATCATTATCATTGGAGCGGTTTTATCTTTATTTTACTGGATATTTGTAAGTAAAGTATTAGAAGTTGGTAATGCCAGGTTTTTCTTGGAAAATAAAAAATATACCAAAACGAAAGCAAATAAGCTAATACTTCCATATCGTTTAGGAAAAACCACCCATATAGCTTACACAATGTTTCTAAAAAACTTATATACTATTCTTTGGAGTTTTACAATCGTTGGTGGCTTTATAAAAAATTATTCTTATTATCTAGTTCCCTATATTCTAGCGGAAAATCCTAATATGAAAACTAAAGATATTTTAAAATTATCTAGGGATATGATGGACGGATATAAGTGGGAAATGTTTAAGTTAGATATATCTTTTATTGGTTACTATTTATTAGGAATTATAACTTTTAATATATCTAATTTAGTATTTACAAATCCCTATATAAACTGTACTAAAGCTGAAACTTACATGTTTATTAGAGATATATCGAAAACTAAAGGAATTACAAATACGCAACTTTTAAAAGATATTAATTTAGAAGGAGAAGTAGTTTTAGGTGAATATCCTATTTATGAATATATGCTTAAAGCTTCTAAACAACATCGTTGGTTAAGATTTAATTATAATCGTAAATATTCTATATTTGATATTATTTTAATTTTCTTTATGGTTGCAGTTATTGGTTATTTATGGGAAACATTATTTCATTTATTTTTACATGGTGAAATAGTAAAAAAAGGAACACTACATGGACCATGGTTACCAATATATGGAGCTGGAGCAGTAGCAATGCTTGTTTTATTAAAACCATTCCGTAAAAATCCATTTATCTATTTTGTATTATCAATGGTTGTATGTGGTATAATTGAATATGCTACAAGTGTATATCTAGAATTAGTTCATCATATGTCTTGGTGGGATTATCAAGGTTATTTCTTAAATCTTAATGGCCGGATATGTTTAGAAGGATTATTATTATTTGCAACAGGTGGTATCTTAATCACTTATATTATAGCTCCAATTTTAGGAAACTTACTAGATAAAGTAAGTAAAAAAATAAAAATAATACTTTGTATAACTTTAGTAGCATTAATTGCTTGTGATTTCTATTTCTCTGGTAAAAATCCCAATACTGGAGAGGGTGTTACTAGTGAAATTAAAGAATCAAAAATTGAAGAAATCATAAGTTAGAAAAGAACTTGTTAATTTATATAAAATATGATATATTAAATATGTAAGTGTTATCCAGCTTGGATAGCACCTGCACTTGTGTTTAGGCGCTACTTTCAGCGTCTTTTTTCGTTGTTATCTTTACAGATAATCAAGATTATTATAATCAGTAATAAAGTCATATTACTCATTTACATCCCTCCTACTTTCATAAAACCCCCTGAATAAATTCAAGTAGTTATTACTACTCATAAAAAGAAAGCAGGCGCTTACCAATAACTGGATAACAGCATCTATTATGAATGATTGTACCTAAAAAGGCAAGAAAAACCGTTCGACAAATTATGACGCAATTTGACATCTATGTCGAAAATAAAAAAATACAAATACCTAGTTAAGGTATTTGGGTCTATCAATCTTACCTAAAAGATAATCAGCACTAATATTATATTTTTTGCATATTTGATATAGGAAAGGGGTAGCAATGATATACCTGCCTTTTTCATAGCCACATATAACACTTTTATTAGTGTTTAAAATACTAGCTAACTTCTCTTGAGTTAATTTATTTTCTTTTCGAAATTCTTTTAATCTAAGCATAGACTTATCTTTATTATATTTTTGCAAACGATAATTATTTTCTAAACACAAATTAAAAATATAATCTACTGAGACAGAGAAAAGTTCACAAAAATCTATTAATCTTTTAATTGGAAATAATTCATTATTAGATTCCCACATAGCATAACTACTTCTACTTATTTTAAGCATATCAGCAACTTCATTTTGACTTTTATTAAGATATGCTCTATGTTGTTTTATTCTATTTGTATTTAACATAAATTTCACCTAAAATAATTTTCTCATTAATAGCTTTCATAAAGAATATATTGTCGGAAATGCCAAACTTTTTCTTGACTTTTGATGTAGCCGAGCTTATAATTTAACTATAAGCTAGGAGACTTATTACTATAGTAAGACTTTTTAGCAAGTGAATAAATGAAGTAGAACTTCATAAAGGAGAGTCAAGAATGGAATATGAAGTATTAAAAAGAAGTCATTTAAAGAGAA
>CALVQM010000063.1 GCA_944358125.1 uncultured Bacilli bacterium | reverse complement strand
GTGGGCGTATAACATGGAATAAAAGATAATGGAGGTATTATTATGAAAGTTAGACCATCAGTAAGAAAAATTTGTAAGAAATGTAAAATTATTAGAAGAAAAGGAAAAGTTATGGTTATTTGTGAAAATCCAAAACACAAACAAACCCAAGGATAAGTTAGGAGGAAAATATGGCACGTATTAAGAATATTGAGTTACCAAGTGAAAAACAAATATGGATTGGCTTAACTGCTATCTATGGTATTGGTAAAAGTTTAGGTAAAACTATTTGTTTAAATGCAGATGTTAATCCTGAGGCAAAAGTTAAGGATTTAACTGATGAAGAAATTGCTCGAATACGAAAAGAAGTAGATAATCATGTGGTTGAAGGTGATTTAAGAAGAAACGTACAAATGAGTATTAAAAATAAAATGGAAATTAACTGCTACCAAGGTGTAAGACATAAAAAAGGTCTTCCAGTTCGGGGACAAAGAACAAACCGTAATGCTCATACTCGTAAGGGTAGAGGTAAAGTAGTAGCTAACAAGAAAAAAGTAGGAAAGTAGGAGGTTAGATTATGGCATATAATAGAAGAAAAAGAAAGATTAAGAAGAATATTCCGGAAGCTGTAGCTCATATTCATTCTACTTATAACAATACAATTGTTACTATTACAGAAAAAGATGGTAGTGTTATAGCTTGGGCATCAAGTGGTACTATTGGTTATAAAGGAAGTAAAAAGAAGACTCCTTTTGCTGCTGGTATTGCTGCTGATGCTGCTGCAAAGGCTGCAATGGAACAAGGCGTTAAAAAGATTGATGTAGTAGTTAAGGGTTTAGGTAGTGGTAGAGAAACTGCTATTCGTGCACTTCAAGCTGCAGGTTTAGAAATTACTTCAATTACTGATGAAACACCTGTACCACATAATGGTTGTCGTCCACCAAAACGTCCAAGAAATTAATTAGAGAGAGGTTAGAGATATATGATTAGTTTTGAAAAACCAGAATATAAAATTAGTGAATATCAAGAGAGTAATCACTATGGAAAATTTGAATTAGAACCCCTTGAAAGAGGTTTTGGAACAACTATTGGAAATGCTTTAAGAAGAGTAATGTTATCAAGCTTACCAGGAAGTGCAATTACTTCTGTAAAAATTGAGGGAGTACTTCACGAATTTCAAAAGATTGATGGCGTTGTTGAAGATGTAACAAGTATTGTTTTAGCTCTTAAAAATGTCGTTGTTAAAAATCATACAGAAGAAGTTAAAACGCTACATTTATTTAAAGATACAGAAGGACCTGTTACTGCAGGTGATTTTGAAAAAAATGCTGATGTTGATGTTATTAACCCTGATTTAGTTATTTGTAACTTAGCAGAGGGCGGTAAAATCGATATGGAAGTTACTGTCTTTAATGGTAAGGGTTATGTTGATGCAAAGGAAAATAAAAAATTATTTGCTGAAAATAAAGTAGGAGTAATTGCAATTGATTCGAATTATTCTCCTATTGAACTTGTTAAATATGAAGTAGAATCTACTCGGGTTGGACAAAATGAAAATTATGATAAACTAACTATGGAAATTAATACCGATGGTTCTATGATGCCAGAGGAAGCTATGGCATTTGCTGCTAGAATTTTAATTGAACACTTTAATATTATTGCTGATCTTAACAGTATTAGTGATATTACTGGTTTAATGCAAGAAAAGAAAGTGGATACAATTACTAAAACTTTAGAAACACCAATTGAAGAAATTGAGTTCTCTGTTAGAGCTTATAACTGTCTAAAAAGAGCAGGTATTCATACTGTTCAAGATCTTATTTCTAAAAGAGAAGTGGAAGTTACAAAGATACGTAATCTAGGTAAGAAGTCACTTAAAGAAGTTTTAGATAAAGTAGCAGAAATGGGACTTAAATTTAGAGATTAAGGAGGACTAACATGCAATATAGAAAATTAAGTAGAGAAACTAGACATAGAAGAAGTATCCTTGCTAATATTACTCGTGACGTAATTATGAATGAAGCAGTTGTTACAACGGAAGCTAGAGCCAAAGAAGTAAGAAAATTTGTTGATAAAATGATTACTTATGGTAAGAGAGGTACTTTAGTTAGTAGAAGAAAAGCTTTAGCTTTCCTTTACAATGACAGTGATGTTGTTAATAAAGTATTTAATGAACTTGCAAAGCGTTATGAAACTAGAAATGGTGGTTATACAAGAATTATTAAGCTTAATGAACGCCATGGTGATGATGCACTGCAAGTTAGACTTGAACTTGTTTAAGACTATTCTTCGGAATAGTTTTTTTGTGAAACAAAGCAAACTTATTTCACATAAATACGTGAAACAAAACAAGCTTATTTCACATAAATACGTGAAACAAAACAAGCTTATTTCACATATTTATGTGAAGTTAATTGACTTTAAGTTAAAAATAGCGTGTATTATTGATAGGTGATAAATATGTTTAGAGAATTTTATAATTGTTTGCTTAATTGGAAAGAGAAAAATATTCTTACACCTTTAATGGTTGTAGGTGCTAGACAAGTAGGAAAAACTTATATTATTGATGCTTTTTGTAGGGATAATTTTGATGATTATATTTAAGTGATATAGAGCACTTACAGAACTCTTATCTTTTTCTTAAATAAGATTATTTTAGATGATGATTTTATGTTTAAAGGTGCTTTAGCAGAAAATTATGTAGCAACAGAATTACTAAAAAATGGATTAAATTTGTTTTATTATCAAAAACCTCAAGTAATGGAAATTGACTTTTTGATTGATACAGAAAATGGCGTAGTACCTATTGAAGTAAAAGCAAATAATAATGTTAAATCTACTAGTTTGAATAAATTTATGTTACAAGAAAAGATAAATTTTGGTATTAGAATTTCTACTAAAAACTTTGGATTAGAAAATAATATTAAATCTGTGCCATTATATGCTGTTTTTTGTATAAAATAACTCAAGAGTTTTAATCTTGAGTTTCTTTCATATATAAATCATAATATTCATCATAAGTTAAGCCAGAATTATGGACTTTGGTAGCTACTTCAATACCTAAATATCGTAAATGCCAAGGTTCTTCCATAAACTGGGTTATATGTTGACAACCTTTAGGATATCTAACAATAAAGCCATATTTATAAGAATTATCAAGCATCCATTCATAATCATTATTTGTTAAATTATCTGTTAAAGTATTACTTCTAATGTCGATAGCTAGTCCTAATTGATGTTCACTAAATCCTGGTCTAGCGGAATAGGTATCAGCCTTTTTTTCACCATCTCGTTCTTTATATCTGGTGTATAAAGTGTTTTGTGTGTCATATGAACGATAAGCACTAAAGGGATAGATAATTACATTATCAAGTAGAGCGGCACTTTGTAATCTTTCATATGCTTCAGCAGCTTCACTTCTTAAATAGTATGTATAACTATTATGATAAGATAATGCTACTAAATCGTCTGGTTCATAATCATCTGGTAATTTATGATATTTGTTTACTAAAATAGTTAGATCATTTAATGCTTCTTCTTTGGTATATTCACTATATTCAGAATATCCTTTTTTATCTAGGCCAATATTGACATAAGTAACAATAGTTGCTAAATCGTATTCTTGGTTTTCTTCTTGATAAATTAAATATCTTTCTATATTTCTAATATCAAAATTAGAAATGTCTTTAAATGCTAATATATCTATATAATCCATATTTAATATTATGGTTATATCATCAGACATATTCTTTGTAATATAATTAATTTCTTCACTATTATAATTTTTATCGAGAAGTTTGTTAATAATGGTGGGAAAATTATAAATGTTTTCATAATTAATATTAAAATATTCATTTAAATATTCTTTACGTAAATTATTAGTTTCTAATAGTACTTCAATAGTTTTGGAATATGCTTGGTTGTTTATTTAATCTTGGAGATTTAATTCTTTCATAACGGTTAGAGCTTCAGTACTATATAAAGAATTTAATGGTTCTTTTTTAGTGTGCTTGTCTAATATTTTTAGCGTTGTAAGAAAAATGGTAACAATTAAAAGTAAAACTAAAATGATACTTAAAAAAATTTTTAAACCTTTAGGCATAATATCCTCCTATATAATTATATTATAGCATCTTTTAAAGTATTAGTTGTAATAAACTTGTTTCTTGACAATAAAAAAGACAGGTTTTTATATTCCTGCGTTTTCATAATCTTTGGCTTTATTTTTTATAAGCCGTATGAAGATTAAAATAGCTGTTATAGCATATAATAATTCAAATGTTAAAGACCAGATGGTATATAAAATATCATTACTTACTAAAACACTAAAGATACTACTGATTGTATCACGAATATAAATAAAGGGTATTTTAATTAAAATGATTAAAATGAAAATATAGACAAAGAAAAGAATTAAATCAGTAATAATTTTTTTATCTTTACATTTTATAGCATCAATTATAATAGAAACAGCATCAAATAAAGATGTTTTTTTAGTTACTTTAACATTTAGCCCTCTTTTTTGATATATTTTGTTAGCTTCTTCTTCAGGTTTTAAATTGTAATCAGAAAGATTTTCATAGTTTTTTATTTCTTCTTCTATAGTTTCTTTATTTAAATATCTTAATTGATATTTTAATTCTTTTAAAAATTTTTCTTTATCCATATTAGTTTCCTCCTTCTAAATGGCTTTCTCTTAAAGTGGTACTATAATCTTCTATTAAGTCTGTTGTTATTATTATACCATCTTTTTCAATATTTGTTTTATTATATTTTGTTAAAGTTACATTCTCTAAATCTTCAATAAAATTTTCATTTGTATAATATAATGGGTCTTGCTCTAATCTTATTTCTTTGGTCTCCCAATCAATTATTAGTTTAGTAGGAATAAATAGTAGATCATGATTGGTAGTAATTAAATATTTGCTGTTTTTATTAGGTAATTTATTTAGTTGTTTATATTTATTATTGTCTGATATAGCAAATAAATTTATAGTATCTGGTAGATGAAATTTGGTATTTTCAATATCTTGGCATATATTAATAATACTATCTAAATAACTATTTAAATCTTTGAAGTTTAGATGAGAAAAGTAATTAATTAAATAATGATTATTATTTTCATTATATACTATTTCTTCTAATTCTTGGTAGTAATGGTTAAAGTCAAAATGCGATATAATTTCATTCTTGTCGGGATAATTGTGATTTATGATATAATTACAAATTGGTTTATAAATAGAATGATATAAAATAAGATTATTTCTCTTGGTTTGGTCTAGTTCATTAAAGTTATTTAAAAGAATATTGTCAATATCTATTTCTTCTGGTGCTTTTTCTTCTGTAAGGGCTTCCATAGTTACTTTATGGCCAGTGATAATTTCACAAGCGTTTTTAATATCGGTTATTTTTTGAAATTTTTCGGTAATTTTGTTTTGATTGTCAATTAAAAATATTTCAATTTTGGTGGGTGCTACATTTGTTTTTAAGAATGATCTTAATTCAGCATCAATATTATGAATTTTACTGCCTTTAACATTAAAGTTTTTTTCAGCATTTATTTTGCTTTTGACAAAATCTATTTGTTTTTTTAGAATATCAATGTTGTATTTATAAACACTGTTAGAATATATATTTACAAGATTTTTTTCATCTAGTTCTTCTACTTTAATATTATTTACTAAAGCATTTAAATAATCTTTTATTTCGGATAGACTTTTGGTTTTGATGTTTTTAAGATTTTCTAATAATAAAGTGTTATCTATAAGAGAAGGACTTTCGAGGGTTATTTCCTTTTTGGTTAATGTTTTTTCTTTGCCATAGTAAGTAGTTAGTTCGGTTAATAAAGAGTATTTTAAATCGTTTTCTTCAGTTTTTAATTTGTTTTTTTCTAGTTTGATGTTTTCTTTCATTTGTTTAAAATTGATTAAATAATTGGTTAGCTCTTCAACACATTTTAAATAATATTCTTTTTCTAAATCTTTTTCTTGATTTTCTTTTTTTTCTTCTAAATATTTATCCATGTTTAGCATATTTTCTTTTGTTATAGCTTGATTGTTATATAAATAAACTATATTGGGAGTTTTGGTATCATATTTATCAAGAGTAAGTTTGATGTTATATTTTTGATGATTATTTTTATACCAGAAAAAAGCCGCTAGAAAATTATTTAAGTCCTCTTTTCCTTGGAAAATAAAAGCTCTAGTTAAATAGCCAAATAAAGAGTCTTTTATATCTAGGCATATTCCTACTTCATTACTATTTTGATAAATAGTAGGTTCAAATTTTCTTGAATGAATGTTGTATGTTTTTAATATATCTAAAGCATCATTAACTGCTAGCATATAGACCCTCCTTATTCTATTTAATTATATCACGGATTGTATGTAGTTGCAATTTTCCTTGCTTAAAATTTTTAATCATTATATAATATTGGTAGAGGTGAACCTATGAAAGCAGAAATTATTAAGCCTAAAAAAGAGAAGAAGGAAACTAAAAATTTACTTAATCCAATTATTTATTTAGTATTAGGATTACTTTTAATGTTTAAAAGTAATGAGGTTGTAGAACTTTTATTTTATGTTTTGGGTATTATTGTAATTATTTATGGAATTAAATCTTTTATATTATATTATCAAAATAAAGAGATTGTTCAATATAAAAATATTAATTTAACGATTGCTATTGTTTCTATTATTATTGGAGTGCTTTTAATTGTGCTTAGTGGGGTATTAGAAACGAGTATTCGGTATGTATTAGGATTTTTCTTCATCTTTATGGGAATTAGTAGGTTACTTACATCTATTAGTTTTAATAACTATAAGAATTTTTCTACGGTTAGTAATATTGTTTTAATAGCACTTGGTATTTATAGTATATTCTTTTCTAATGCCGTACTTGTTATTATTGGTGGTATTTTAGTTATTAATGCAATTATACTATTTATTGAGTATTTTAAGTAAAATAAAAGAAGCTAGAAATATCGGTTCTTCCGAAAGTTTAAGTACAGAGAATAAAAAGTAGATTGAAATATATCTGCTTTTTAACTATCT
>CALVQM010000062.1 GCA_944358125.1 uncultured Bacilli bacterium | reverse complement strand
TATTGCTAAAGAAAAAATAAAAGAAGCAATAGAAGTTGCCCAAGCAAGTGATTTTGTCTCTAAATTAGAGGGAGAATATAATTATCAAATTGCCCGTGGTGGAACTAATTTATCTGGGGGACAAAAACAGAGAATTGCTATTGCTAGAGCTATAGCTCGTGATCCGGAAATATTTATTTTTGATGATTCTTTTAGTGCTTTAGATTATAAAACTGATTATTTACTTCGCCATGAACTTGGTCTGTATACGAAAGATGCTACTAATTTAATTGTAGCGCAAAGAATTGGAACTATTAAGAATGCTAATTTAATACTGGTACTTGATAGTGGTGAGTGTATTGGCAAAGGCACACATAAAGACTTGTTAAAGACTTGTAAAGTGTATCAAGAAATTGCCTATTCTCAAGCATCAAAGGAGGAATTAGATAATGAATAATAAAAGAAATAGTAATGAAAAGCCTAAAGATTTTGTGTTGGGAACGAAAAAACTTGTTCATTATTTACATGCTTTTTTACCGGCTATTATTGTGGCTTTTGTTATATCAGCAATAAGTTCTATTTTATCTATAGTAGGGCCTAATAAACTATCAGAATTAACGGATATTATTACTGAAGGATTACTAACGGGAATTGATTTAGAGGCTGTGGGGCATATTTCTTTATTCTTACTTATCTTATATTTATTTAGTGCTCTATTTAATTTTGCTTCCGGTTTTATTATGGCAACTGTTACAAATAAGTTTTCTTTTCTTTTAAGAAGTAAGATAGCAAGAAAAATTAATAAGTTACCACTTAAATATTTTGATCATCATAGTTATGGCGATATTTTATCAAGAGTTACTAATGATGTAGATACGATAAATCAAACTATGCATCAAAGTTTAGGGACTTTAGTTGGAGCAATAACACTTTTTGTAGGTACGGTTATTATGATGTTTGTAACAAATTGGGTAATGGCTATTACAGCAATTGTAGCATCTTTAATTGGCTTTAGTTTTATGTTTGTTATTATGATTAAATCGCAAAAATATTTTGATTTACGACAAATTGAATTAGGTAAATTAAATGATCATATTGAAGAAGTTTATTCATCTTTAAATGTTGTTAAAGCTTATAATGGTAAAAAGAGTGCTAGCAAAGAATTTAATCGCCTTGATAATGATGTTTATGTGGCTAATTTAAAGAGTCAATTTTTATCGGGATTAATGCAACCGATTATGGGATTTATTGGTAATTTTGGCTATGTATGTGTATGTATTGTGGGGGCTGTGCTTGCGATTAATGGGCATATTACTTTTGGAGTTATTGTAGCTTTTATGATCTATGTAAGATTATTTACAGGTCCTCTTAATCAAATTGCTCAAGGAGTAACAAGCATGCAAAGTACGATTGCGGCGAGTGAAAGAGTATTTGAATTTTTAGAGAGTAGAGAAATGAAAGAAGAAGTTGCTAAAAGACAACTTAATAAATCCAAAGTAAAGGGAAATATAACTTTTGATCATGTTAAATTTGGTTATAGTAAAGATAAAATTATTATTAAAGATTTCTCTTTGGAGGTTAAAGCTGGAGAAAAAATTGCCATTGTAGGACCTACGGGGGCTGGAAAAACAACTCTTGTTAATTTATTAATGAAATTTTATGATATTAATGATGGAGATATTGTTATTGATGGTGTTTCGACTAAAGAATTAACAAGAGAAAACATTCATGATTTATTTATTATGGTACTCCAAGATACATGGCTCTTTAATGGTACTATTAAAGAAAATATTATTTATAATAAAGAAAAAGATAGTGATGAGACGGTTATTCAAGCTTTAAAAACAGTAGGTGTATATCACTTTGTTAAATCTCTTCCGGGGGGACTTAATTATGAAATTAATGACGCTGATGGTATTTCAGCTGGCCAAAAACAACTTTTAACTATTGCTCGGGGTATGGTAAAAGATGCTCCATTCTTAATACTTGATGAAGCAACTAGTAGTGTAGATACACGTAGTGAAGAATTAGTACAACAAGCTATGGATAAGTTGACTGAAGGAAGAACATCTTTTATTATAGCGCATCGTTTGTCAACTATTAAAAATGCTGATAAAATTTTAGTAATGCAAGAGGGTAATGTTGTAGAACAAGGTACACATGAAGAGTTACTAAAGAAAAATGGAGCTTATGCTGAATTATATAATTCGCAATTCCAAAATTAAAAGTCATAGATAAAAATGTCTATGGCTTTTTTCTTTCATTAAATGTTTCTACTATTTTATCATCTACTTTAAAGATTACTTCATCAATATGAAGAGTATCTTGTAAAGATAGAGAAATAGAATACTTGACTTCTTCTAAAATATTTTCTTCTTTAAAATCATCAAAAATAGCATTATTAAAGCTTAAAGTAATTTGATTTTCTAATTCTTTGTAGCTTTCTAATTCAACAGAACTTGCTAAATAGCTCATTAAATTGGTTTCGTATGTTGGACTAGATTTTAATTCATCAATAATAATTTCAACTTTATCATTTTTTTCGTTACTTACTGTAGTTACAGGAACGTAATATACTAAATTATCAAACTCACCAATATAATAAACGGTAGTTTTGCTTACATCTTTCAAACTAGTTAAATCATAAATTTTATTAATACCAAAGCTGCGATCTAAAGTGCTGGGTAATTTAATTTTGCTTTGAGGTAATTCTTCTAGTTTTGTTCCTTCAATAAAGATCATAATTTCTTTTATACCATCAATATCAGTTAGCGTATAAATTAAGGATTCAATTAGTTTTTCTTCTTTGTCTTTTTCAATATTTAAAAATTCTTTAGAAAAATCAATTTTTAGAAGTCCATTTTCTAGAGAAATATCTAAAATTTTGGTATTTTTGGGAATTATTTGCTGAAAGTGGTTGGAAAGATATTCTTTTTTGGCACTGTCAATCATTAAAGCATCAATTAGTTCTTTAGCAAGATTTAGTGGGTCTTCACTTTTAGTAGCAATATTTGTTCTTACGACATATTCTTCAGGATTTAATAAATAAATTGGAGTGGCATCAATGCTCACATATTCAATATTTTCGATTTTAGGAGTGAATTTTTCTTCGGTTGGAAAAAAATATAAAATGCAAACAATTATTAAAGCTATTGTTGAAACCATAATTCTTCTTAAGGCAGATTTCTTAAGCATAATATCACCAATAAATATATACGTTTAATCGAGAATATTAATGCCTAAAAAAATCTCCCGAAGGAGATTAAATTATAAAGTTATTTCACCTAATCGTACTAATTCCACTACTGCGCCAGCTCGTCCTTTGACTCCTAGTTTTTGAATTGTGTTAGATATGTGATTGCGAACTGTTTTTTCACTTATTTTTAATAGATCTGCTATTTCTTTGGTTGATTTATTTAATATTAATAATTTGAATACTTCTTTTTCGCGATTTGTTAAAATACTTCTTTTCATGGAATAATCACTCATTTCTAATATCTTCTAGTGTATTTTATGATTTTTCCATGAATTTGGTTAAATAGAAAGCCTAATTAGCTAAATTTAACCGTAATATATTTATCCGTATCATATAATTCTTGAACACTTCTAATAATATTATTAGCTAGTTCGGCATTATGAGTGGTACTAGCAATGGTAATGGTTATGTTATTAGCGTCTATTTTAACAACAGAGTCTAGTTTAAAATTATCTTTAATTAATTTAATAATTGTTTCTTTTTCGCTTTCCGTTTTATTAATGGTTTGTAATTCTTCATAAGCATCATTTTTTTCTTGAAGGGTTGCAACATCACTTAATAAAATATTTTCTAATTCTTCCATTCTATTTAAAAGTTCTTCTTCATCAGCTACTTTTAAAGCCACTAAAGTATCATTTTCTTCGGATATTACAACATCAGTTCCGGTACTATTATCACTAGAAACATTTAGGGTAGATAAAGTGTCATTAGACATAGTTAAATAATAAATACTTAATACCATTATTAAAGAAAATAACGTGATAAACCACAAATTTTGCTTATTAATCATATAATTAATCCTTTCTAAACTTACTAGATTATATGATAGAACTGTTAGAATATGTATAAAAAGATAGTCTTATTAGCTATTAAGTGATATAATAAATTAAGAGGTTTGATATGAAAGAAATTTTAGTATACGGTAGTTTAATATTTTATTTTAGTTCTTTTTTGGGATATTTAATAGAAGTCTTTTGGTGTTATTTAGGATCTAAAAGATTTGTTAATCGGGGTTTTTTGTGTGGACCAGTAATACCTATTTATGGAGTTGGGGCATTATTAATATTGTTTTGCTTGCTTCGATATTATGCTGATCCAGTTGTTGTATTTGTTTTTGGGGTAATTATTACTAGTTCTTTAGAATATTTTACATCTTTTTTACTTGAGAAAATATTTCATAATAAATGGTGGGATTATAGTACAAGGAAGTATAATATTAATGGACGTATTTGTCTTAAAAATTCTTTATCTTTTGGAGTATTATCTTTATTTATAATATATGCGGTAACTCCTGGTTTTTACTTTTTATTTAGTTTATTAGATTTTAAAGTTTGGCTGGTTTTAGCTATTATATTCACCGTTATTTTTGTGCTTGATGTTATTTATTCAGTAATAATTGCTTATAATCTGCGTAATAGAATTATTATTGTGGAAGAACTTAAGAATGAAAAAATTGCTAAAATACCTGTGATATTTGAAAAACGGCTAAAAGAAAGTATAGCGGGTTTTAAAGCATTTCCTAATCGACTTTTAAAAGCTTTCCCAAATCTTGATAATAACGTATTTGAAATGATGAAGAAATGGAAAGAAGAAGCAAAGGATAAAAAGAAAGAGGAAAGAGAGCATAAAAAAGATAACTGAAAAAAATCAGTTATCTTTTTCAAATATTATTTTAATATTGTGTTTTTTACATATTTCCAAAATTGTTTCGTAATAAAATCTGGCATTACCGGTTTCAATTTCTTTAATACCGTGGCGGCTTCTTCTGTTTAATTCTTTAGCTAATTCTTCTTGGGTTAGACCAGTCCATTCTCTAATAATTTTGAATGTTTCATTTGGTTCATAATTATTTGCTAAAAGTCGCATCATTTGTTTTACCTCCTGCATTAAGGTTACTACAAAAAAACTTAAAAAAATCATAAAGGCAGTTGACAACTTCCTTGAAGTGTGATAAATTGTTGCTAGTGTTATGGTAGCCGGCAAGTACCATTATATGTATTTAATTTATCAAAGTAAATGAAGTAGAACTTCATAGGAGGAAAGCAAGTTATGAATTTCGAGGTATTAAAAAGAAGTCATGTAAGAAGAAACATTTTAGTAGCAGTATTAATAATAGTATTATTGCTAGGTATTGTTATTATAAAAAATAGAGCTAATACTTTAAGTAATAGTTCAATAAATAAAGAAAGTATTACAAAAGAACTAAAGGATAATTTAATTGGAGCCTATATTCAAAAAGGAGAAGAATATAAGCAAACAGATGATATACCTTCAAGTGGATATGAATTTAATAAAGAAAAAAGTTATTGTAAAATAGGAGATGCTATTCAAGAAGATATAATACTTTTCTATGATATGGATACGCAAACTATAACAGTAAGTCCTATAACTAAAGAAGGATTGAAATGTTATTTGTATTTTGATGAGAAAGCAGCTGCTGGTGATACTATATTAGCTAGTGAAAATGCTCCAACAGGACAAACGACTGATTGGACTAATAATGGACAAGGTGTTACTTACTACTACACTGGAGCTAACCCAGATAACTGGTTTTACTTTGCAGGATTCTATTGGAGAATCATCCGAATCAATGGAGATGGAAGTATCAGAATGATTTATCAAGGAACAAGTGCGAATACCACTGGTACAGGAACACGAATCGGAACAAGTGCATTCAATAGTTCGTATAATAATAATATGTATGTAGGATTTAAGTATACCAGTAAAGAAGTACACGGAACCGGAACGAATAGTACTATATTAGGAGCATCTAGTAGTTCATCTTTAAATACATGGTATCAAAATAACTTAGCAAATGAAGCAGAGTATATTGATGGAAATGCCGGATTCTGCGGAGATAGAACACCAAGTACCAGTAGCAGTAGTAGTAACGGTTTAGGAGGAACAGGAACAACTGTTACATATTATGGGGCTTATATCCGATTAGATAGTAATAACAATCCAAGTTTACAATGTAGTGATAGTAGAGATATCTACACAACAACGGATAGTAGTACAGGGAATAAATCCTTAACGTATCCAATCGGATTATTAACAGCGGATGAATATGTATTAGCAGGAAGTGGAAATAGCTATTTAGATGTAGGAATTGATTATTGGACCATGTCTCCGTATTACTTTATCAACGGCTTTGCTTTCGTGTCCATTGTGCATTCGTCTGGCATCCTCTCCACCAACTTCAAAGTGAATACCGCGTATGGTGTGCGCCCAGTAATAAATTTAAAAGCTAATGTTACTATTTTATCTGGTGATGGTAGTTCTTTAAATCCGTATAAAATTACAGAATAATATTTATATAACTGATAAGTTGTTATTTATCAGTTTTTATTTACGTTTATTTAGTAAGTAATGAATGTTGCTAATAAGAACTTGCTTGTAGACTTTATTTGTGTAATTTGATAAAATAGTATTGGTGTTAAATATGAAGAAAGAAAACATACGTAATTTTTCAATTATAGCGCATATTGATCATGGAAAAAGTACTTTGGCTGATCGTATTTTAGAATATACGGGAGCTATGGATAAAAGAGAAATGAAAGATCAAGTGTTGGACAACATGGATTTAGAACGGGAACGGGGAATTACTATTAAGCTTAATGCTGTAGAACTTCATACTATATATAATGGTGAAGAATACACTTTAAATTTAATTGATACTCCGGGGCATGTCGATTTTTCTTATGAAGTATCTCGTAGTTTGGCGGCTTGTGAAGGAGCAGTGTTAGTAGTAGATGCGGCTCAAGGAATAGAAGCTCAAACGATTGCTAATTTATATTTGGCTTTAGAGCAAAATTTGACTATTATACCGGTTATAAATAAGATTGATTTACCTAATGCAGATATTCCTAAAGTTACTGAAGAATTAAAAAGAGTATTTGGCTTTAAAGAAGAAGAAATTATTTTATGTAGTGGTAAAACTGGTGAGGGAATACCAGATTTAATTGAAGCTATAATTAAAAGAATAGAGCCTCCTAAAGTAGTTGAAAATGCTAAAACCAGAGCTTTGATTTTTGATAGTAAATACGATGCTTATCGG
>CALVQM010000061.1 GCA_944358125.1 uncultured Bacilli bacterium | reverse complement strand
GCACCAATTCATCATGCGATTATGAATGGAGATAGTAAAACGGGTATTACGATTATGTATATGGATATTGGAATGGATACAGGAGATATGATTGCTAAAAAGGAAATATCAATAGAAAAAGATGATACTTTAGGTAGTTTAAGTGATAAATTAAGTAAGCTTGGAGCAAGTCTTTTAGAAGAAGTGCTACCAAGTATTATTGATGGGACGAATAAAAGAGAAGAACAAAATAGCGGATATGTTACTTATGCAAAAATTATTAAAAGAGAAGATGAGCATTTAGATTTTCATAAGACGGCTTTAGAAGTAGATAGAAAAGTTCGGGCTTTAAATCCTATGCCTTATGCTAATATGTTATTAAATGATGAAGAAATTAAAGTAATTGAGGGATATATTGGTGAAAAGACAGGTGGTAAGACAGGTACTATTTGTGATATTACAAAAGATGCTATAGGTATTGCTTGTTCTGATAAAATTTATTATATAACCAAATTAAAACCTTTTGGTAAAAAAGAAATGATGGTAAAAGATTATTTAAATGGTATTGATAAAAATAAATTAAAATCTAGTGTAGTTTGGTAGGTGATTTCATGAAAGAAGATAAGAAAAAGAAAACACTAAGTAAATTTAAAGCTTGGCGAATGAAGATGAAAGAAACTCCTAAAGGAAAAGCTTATTTAAAGCTTATTTATTGGGCTATCTTTTTTGCTATTTTATTTATCATTTTAGGAGTAGCATCTTTAATGGGTGGTAATGCTAGTATAACAAATATTAACAAGATGGAAGATAATCCGGTAGATAATACAAAGGAAGAACAAGATAATGAGTCTGCTTCTAAAACTGTTGAAGAAATGGAACAAGAATTATTAGAAAGCACTTATGAGTATACTTATGATATTCGCATAGGAGAGTATATAACTTATCTATTTGAAGGAACGAAATATGATACTTATGAAGAAGGGTATAAAAACTATGCTTTGGCAACTACTTCAGGAGTCATACGTTATAGGATAGATGATACGGGTATTTATCAAATAATAGGAAATGAAAGAACGTTAATTGATAATTTTTATGAAGGATTAGATCCTAACTTGTTTAATTTAGAATATTTATTTAATACCATGAATAATTTGGGATTAACTAAAGATGATATGGGTGATTGTACATATCCGGTTTATTATACTCAAGATGAAAGAAACCATTATACTTTAAATATTAGTGATGATGCTACACATATTACTGATATTATCATAACTAGTTTAGATAATAGTTATGAATATAGTTTAAGTTTTAGTAATTTAGGTGGTTTAGATGCGTAATTTATTTGGTTTAACAAGAAGTGATTTAGAAGAATACTTTTTAAGTATTGGCGAAAAGAAATTTAAAGCTTTACAAGTTTATGAATGGTTATATCAAAAGAAAGTTTGGGATATTGATTTATTTAGTAATATTAAAAAAGAAATTCGAGAAAAGTTAAAGAATGATTTTACATTAGATTTTATTAAAATTGAGAAAAAACAAGAAGAAGATTTAACAAAGAAATATTTGTTTCGTCTAATAGATGATGAATTTATTGAAGCAGTTGTAATGAGGCATGATTATGGCATTAGTATATGCGTATCTAGTCAAGTTGGTTGCAATATGGGTTGTCGTTTTTGTGAATCAGGAAGACTTAAAAAACAACGTAATTTAACATCTTATGAAATGGTCGAACAAATATTACTCATCGAAAAAGATTTAGGTGTGCGTATTAGTAGTGTTGTAATCATGGGTATTGGGGAACCACTCGATAATTATGATAATGTAATGGACTTTGTGCGTATTATAAATGATGCGAAAGGACTTCAAATTGGTTCAAGACATATTACTTTATCTACTTGTGGAATAGTACCTAAAATATATGAATTAGCTAAATTTCCTTTGCAAATTAATTTAGCTATATCTTTTCATGCTCCTACGGATGAACTGCGAAATAAGCTTATGCCTGTAAACAAAGTGTATAGTATACCTATATTAATTAAGGCAATTAGGGATTACTTGCAAGTTACAAGTAGACGAGTAACGATTGAATATGTTATGCTTAATAATGTAAATGATAGTATAGAGTGTGCGAGAGCTTTGGCAGACTTGTTTCGAGGAATGAATATTTATGTAAATTTAATTCCTTATAATGAAACGAATCATTTAGAGTTTAGAAGAAGTAGTAAAAATAAAATTCGGGCCTTTTATGATGAATTAAAACGTCTTGGTATAAATGTTACTATACGTAAAGAATTTGGTTCGAAAATAGATGCCGCATGCGGACAATTAAGAGGGAGTATGAAAAAATGAAATCATTTTATTTAACAGATACCGGAAAAGTTAGAACCCATAATGAAGATTCCGTTACAATTCTTAAAAATGCTAGTGGAGAATATCTCATGATTGTTTGTGATGGGATGGGAGGACATCGTAAAGGAGAGGTAGCTTCTTCGATGGCTATTACAGCTTTAGGAAGCAGGTTTAATAAAATATCTAGTATTGGTTCTAAATTAGATGCGGTAAATTGGTTAAATGATAATGTTAGTGAGATTAATAAAAGTATTTTAGAATATGCTAATAGTAATCCTGATTCTGTAGGTATGGGAACAACGATTGTTGTGGCACTTCTTACTCATGATTATCTTATTTTTGGTAATATTGGTGACTCTTCTGGTTTTGTTATGAAAAATGGTGTTTTACATAAAGTAACTAAAGATCATACATTAGTTAATCTTTTAGTACAAGCGGGAAATTTAACGGAAGAAGAAGCTAAATTTCATCCGAAAAGAAATGTTTTAATGAAAGCACTAGGGGCAGCAAATACCGTAGAGTTAGATATATTTGATGTTGTTGATATGACTTTTGATGCTATCTTGTTATGTAGTGATGGTTTAACTAATATGCTTACAAAAGAACAAATTGAAAAAGTTTTAAATGATCAGGAATTAGAGATTGAAGAAAAGGTGAGTAAATTAATACGGAAATGTAATGCTAGAGGGGGTACAGATAATATTTCAATTGCTTATTTAGTTATTAATGAAGGGAGTAATGCCTCATGATTATGAAAGGACAAAAAATAAGTGACCGTTACCAAATTATTAAGTCAATTGGTGAAGGTGGTATGGCTAATGTTTATCTGGCTTATGATACAATATTAGATAGAAATGTAGCCGTTAAAGTATTACGGGGAGATTTATCGAATGATGAGAAATTTGTGCGTAGATTTCAAAGAGAAGCTTTAGCCGCATCAAGTCTAACTCACCCTAATATCGTGGAAGTATATGATGTTGGGGAAGATAATGGAGAATATTATATTGTCATGGAATATATTGAGGGCAAACACTTAAAGAACCTTTTAAAGAAACGAGGAAAACTTACTTTAAGTGAAGCAGTTGATATTATGCTTCAGATTACCGATGGTATGGCGGCTGCGCATGACTCTTATATTATTCATCGGGATATCAAACCCCAAAATATTATGATCTTGGAAAATGGTTTAGTTAAGATTACGGACTTTGGTATTGCTATGGCTATGAATGCCACCCAACTTACACAGACAAATTCAGTAATGGGAAGTGTCCATTATTTGCCTCCGGAACAAGCTAGTGGTCAAGGTTCAACTTTACAAAGTGATATTTATTCAATGGGAATAGTTATGTATGAACTTTTAACCGGAGAACTTCCTTTTAAAGGTGATAATGCTGTAGAAATAGCTTTGAAACATTTAAAAGAACCAATTCCGGATATTAGAGAAAAAATACCCAATGTTCCTAATAGTATTTATAATATTATTAAAAGAGCGACTGCTAAAAATCCAAAGAATAGATATAATGATGCTAGGGAAATGCACGAAGACCTTTTAACTTGTTTAGATGATACTAGAGCAAATGAACCAATTATAACATTTAAGTATCCAGAAAATGATACAGATGATGCAAAACTGGCAAAAATGGTTAAGGAAAGTAAAAAAGAAACAGAAGAGGTAAGGCAAAAGAAAGAAGAAGTTATTGCAAAGAAGATAACAGGTGATGATTTGAAAAAACAAAATAAATTATTAATTATATTAGCTTTTATATTTACAGGGTTAGTTGTAGGTATTACAGCTTTAATTGTGTTTATTCCTATGCTTACAGGTAGTAAACAAATAGAAGTTCCGGATGTAGCGGATATGACGGTAAGTGATGCGATTGATACTTTACAAGATGCTGGTTTTACCGTGTCTGATGAGCAAAAAGAAGTTTCTTCTTCAGATATTGAAGAAGGACGCGTTGTTAAAACTAGTCCGGCTGTAGGTAGTAAAAGAAAAGATGGGACGACGGTTACTCTTTATGTTTCTATTGGTGATACGCAAATTGAAATAGAAGATTATACGGGTGAAAGTTATTTAGAGGTAAAAGGAAAGTTAGAAGCATTAGGCTTATTTGTTTTAATTGAAAGACAAGATGTAGAAGAAACTGATGATGTAGATTATGAAGATGGCTTAATTATTGATCAATCTATTGAGGCAGGGGAAAAAGTTTCAGCAGGTACAAATATTACCCTTTATATTCCTAATGTGGTAACAAATTATCCAAACTTTACTGATGGAACTTATACGGTGGAAGCTATAGAAGATTTTGCTGATACTTATGAACTTACTTTGGATATTGAATATGTTAAAACAAATGAATATACGCCGGGTACGATTTATTATCAATCAAGACCAGAAGGACAAAGAGTAGTAGCGGGACAAAAATTTAAAATAAGAGTAGCCGAGGCTTTAGAAGAAGGCGAAACAGGCGAGACTGAAGAATGTGAGACACCGGGCTTATGTTAAAAGGAATGATTGTTAAAAATATTAGTGATACTTATACCGTAAAAGAAAATAAAAATTTGTATGAATGTAAGGCAAGGGGTAAGTTCCGGAATAGTGGGCTTACTCCTCTTGTTGGTGATATAGTAGAATTTGATCCAGAGCAAAATTATATTTTAGATATTAAGGAAAGAAAAAATGAACTTGCTAGACCGAGTGTTAGTAATATTGATATAGCTTTAATTATTAGTAGTGTAAAAAAGCCTGATTTATCACTATATTTACTGGATAAACAAATAACTAGTGTGGCCTTAGAAAATATTGAACCAGTACTTTGTTTTACGAAATTGGACTTATTAAGTAGGAAAGAACTTAAAGAAATTAAAAAAATTATGAAGTATTATAAAAAACTGGGTTATGCTGTTTTTACGAATTGGCAGATTAAGAAAATTCTTAAATATTTAAAGGGAAAAACGGTTGTTTTAACTGGACAAACAGGAGCCGGTAAGTCTAGTTTACTCAATTTAATAAGTCCTAGTTTAAATCTTAAAACGGGAGAAATTAGTGAGGCACTTGGAAGAGGTAGACATACTACTCGTCATACGGAATTTTTCTTTGTTAAGAATATTTTAATCGCGGATACCCCAGGTTTTTCTTCTTTAGATATTAATAAACATACAAAAGAAGAAATCAGAGATACTTTTTTAGAATTTAAGAAATATACTTGTGAATTTAAAAATTGCATGCATGATAAGGAACAAAATTGTGCTGTTCGGGAAGCTTGCGAAAAGGGAGAAATCATGAAGTCGCGATATGAGAATTATTGTAACTTCATAAGAGGTGGAAAATGAAAATATCAGTGTCTTATTTAAGCAGTAAGAAAAGTATGAGAGAGACTATTCGTTTGATTGAAGAAACTACTGCTGATTATATTCATGTTGATTTAATGGATGGGGGATTTGTTCCAAAGAAAAATTTTACTATCGAAGAAGTAGAGGAACTTTTAGAAAAACACACTAAACCTCTTGATATTCATTTGATGGTTTTTGATCCTATTATTTATGTTCCTTCTTTAGCTAAATTAAATCCGGAATTTATTACATTTCATTTAGAAGCGACAAAAGATATTGTAAAAACGATTGAAGCAATAAAAATGCAAGGGATAAAAGCTGGTATTACGATTCGGCCTGATACTGATTTATATGAGTTAATGCCTTATTTATCTTTAGTAGATTTAGTGCTTATTATGAGTGTGGAACCGGGAGAAGGTGGACAAGAGTTTATGACATCTGCTGTAGAACGTTTACAAGAATTATTACAAATACGAAAAAATAATGGTTTATCTTTTTTAACGCAAATTGATGGAGGAATTAATAAAGATACTATCAGGCTTGTAGGGGATGTAGATATAGCTGTTAGTGGTTCTTTTATATGTAATTCTTCTAATTATCAAGAACGAATTAATGAATTGCTATCTTAACGAATTAAAAAATGCAGGCTATAGGAACAAAATGTGTTGACATTAAGCGTATATATGTTATAATGGGATTGTATTTAACAGTTATATCCTGCCTGTATAGCTCGTTTCTTATATATGGGCGGGAATGTTTCAAATTTCATTAGTGGGATCCTTTAAATTCCCACATTTTTTGTTTTAATTTCCACATTTTTTGTTTTAATTATTGACTAAATATAAAAATATGTTATTATATGAATAGTTTTATATTTAGTAGGGGGATAGAATTTATGGTTAGTTTTTTTCTTGTTTATAATGGAGAAGAGTTTAGTCCTAAAAAAATAAAAAGTGCTTTATACGAAGTGTTTCTAGAAGCAAATTTGCAATCTGTTTCTATTTTGAATACTCATTTTTTTGTGATTGGTGATAATAATGTTGACAAAACATTTTTTCAGGATGATTTTGGTAATATGTTTGTCGTGAATTATGACTCGGACGATTTAAAAAAGTATTTAGAAGCAAATAATTTGCGTTATCCTGATGATATTTCTTCATTTTTCTTACAACAATTTCAAAAAAAGGGTCCTAAAATTTTTGCTTCTTTAAGCCATGACATTCATTTCTGTGCTGTTGCTAAAGATTGTATGAGTTTAATTGCTGGTGTTACTGAATCCAATAATCTTTTTAATCATTTATATTATGGCTATACTAAACAAAATCATGAATTAATGTTTTCAAATATGCAAACCATACTTTCACACTTTTGTTCTGAAGTTAAAGAGATGCCAAGAAATACTTATATGAAAAATGGTGAATCAAATAATTTTAATGGTGAAAAAATAAGGCAAGAGCAAAAAACACTTATGGAAAATACTAATAATGAAGAAAAAATAAGTAAAGAACCAAAACCATTTATTGAAAATAATAGCGAATATGCTTCTTTATTAATAAATAGTATAAATCGATTGCTTTTAGATATTACTGATAAATCAGTAAGAACTAAAATAGAGCAAAATATAGAAGATTATTTATCTTCTGATGATCCTAAAAAGAAAATAAGTGATTTTCTTGTAAAGGAATTAGATAG
>CALVQM010000060.1 GCA_944358125.1 uncultured Bacilli bacterium | reverse complement strand
GATGAACATTTAAAAGCATATGAAAATGTCATGCTTCCCATGCTAATTAACAAAGAAATAAAAAGAGAAGAAAGAAAAGAAAAAGCCCTTAAATTACTTACTGATTTAGGACTTAACGAAAGAATTAACCATTATCCCAAAGAATTATCAGGCGGAGAATGCCAAAGAGTAGCGATTGCTAGAAGTCTAGCTAATGATCCCGAAATTATTCTTGCTGATGAACCAACTGGAAACCTAGATGAAGAAAACGAAAAATTAGTATTTGAAACGCTAAATGATTTAGCTAAAAAAGGAAAATGTGTTATAGTCGTAACCCATAGTGAAGAAATAAAAAAATATGCTGATGAAATACTTAAAATTACTAAAGGAAAACTAGAGGCTTAATATGAACTTAAAAGATAGACTATGGTTCATGAAAAACCATATATTTGAAAAAAGAAATTATCTTTTTATAGCCATTCTTTTCTTTATATTTATAGCCATATTTATTACTTTAACCTTTTACCATTGTGCTACTTATATAAGTTATTACGAAAAAGAAAAATTAACAAGTAAAACTATAAATATAAATAATTACTCTAAAGAAAAAGTAGAACTAATAAAAAATATTGATCATGTTGTATCTGTCGATCTAGCTATGAGTAATGCCTATTATAATGTCAAAGAACTTAACAGTATTACTCCGGGATATATTAACATTTTTCCCTTAATTGATCAAAATGATATAGATATTATAAAAGGAAAAAACATTGAACAAGAATATGATATGATTTGTCCTAACTTATTTTATCCCCATAATGCTTATGAAGTTATCTATAAAAGTGATTACTTAAAAGGAAAAGAAATTGTAAATAAAAGTGTTGTTATTAACAACGAGACCTTTACCATTGTAGGAACTTATGATGCTAAAAAAATTAGAAATCATTTAAACGAATGTTTTATATCTAAAAATACTTTTAAAAAACTAAATTCCGAAAAAGTAAGTTCCGAAGGGCTTACTATCCATGTAGATAAACAAGAAAATCGTCAAGAAGTTATTCAAGCTTTAGCAAACATTGGTATTACCAATATTGACATAAATTTTATTAATACCAACTACAGCTTAATTTACATCAGTATCTTTATAACCATTATTATTTTACTTATTTCTTTTTCAATCATTTATAATTTTATCAAGAAAAAATTAAAATATCGCTTAAATAACTATGGTATCTTAAAAACCTGTGGTTACCAAAATAAAGAAATATTTAAATTAGATTTCTTTGAAAACATAATTTTAAGCACTATATGCTTCATAGTATCAGCTATCATGTTTGCCATCATATACAATTTAATCATAAATAATATACCAAGTTTAGACTATTATATCTTTACCAGTGAAATTAACTTAAATATTAATTATTTATATATTTTATTAAGTTACTTATTAGTTATTATCATGCTCTTTATAGCTACTAAATATTTAACTAGCCAATACTTAAATAAAACAATAAAATATTTATTAAAGGATGAGTGAAATGATTATATTAAAAAGTTTTTATCGTAAAAAAAATACCCGTATTTATTTAACTGTCATAACCCTTATTTTTACCGCTATTATAAGTTTATTCATGGCCAGAAATTATAATGTAGACCAAGCTAACCAAAATTTAAGCAAGTCCTATTTAAGATTTACTGCTAATAAAGAATCCTTAAATGATATTGCTAAAATAAAAGGCATTAGTAATATAAATTATAGTATAATTGGCTATCTTATAAATGAAGAAACTCAAAGCAATCCTGATCAAGAGAATCGAATTCTAATATTTCCAGATGAACAAATAAACATTGGATATGCTACAGCCTGTGATGATAGTTTTATTGTTTATGATTTAAATATACCAAACATTACAAATATTTATGTAAACAATCAAAAATTAAATCTAAATATAAATAACTATATAGAAGAGAAAAATGAAACAAATTATTATCATCTACACATTAACCCCAAAGATTTCAATAACTTAAGTAGAGAAGTAAATGAATACACCTATATAATAAATGTAAATAAATGGTTAAGTAGAAAAAATATTATCAAAGAATTAAAAGAAAAAATACCTTCATTAAAAGACTTTGAAGAATATGAATACAATATTAAAACCCTAGATTATTCCCAAATGAATATCTTAATATTTACGGTTTTATTAATAGCTCTTTCTATTATCTATATTATTGTCCTAATAATTAACATTAAAAATATCTTAATAGACGAAAATAAAAACACAAGATTATATCAATGTTTAGGCTTTACTAATACAATAATAAAAAAATACCATACTCTAGAAATTATATCACTTCTTATTCTATCACTCTTAATTAGTATTATTCTAGTTACCCTAATTTTAATAATATTTTAAAGACAGTTTATCTGTTCTTTTTTTCACAAAAAAACTAAATGATTTCTCATTTAGCTTATTTAACAAATGGTACTAAAGCCATAAATCTTGCATATTTAATTTGTTTAGCAATATGTCTTTGATGTTTTGCACAAGCCCCAGTCATACGTCTTGGCATAATCTTTCCTTTATCATTAATATATTTATTAATAATCATAACATCTTTATAATCTACGCTTTTACCAGCACACATTTGACATATTTTCTTTTTCTTACGATAAAATTCTGCCATTTTTCTTCCTCCTTTTCCTAGAATGGTAAATCATCATCACTTAAAGTAATTTCTTCACCAAAATCTTTAAACGGATCTTCAGAGATATCAGTAGTTGGCACATTTGCTACATCAACAGGTGTCGTATAATTATTATCACTAGCATAATTATTAGCAGGATAATTATTTCCACCAAAGTTATCTTGAGGAGCAGCCACTGCACTATTTTGATTATCACTTCTTGATCCTAAAAAAGTAAGATTATCAACCAAAACTTCAGTAACATAGCGTTTACTTCCATCTTGAGCTGTATAATTTCTAGATTGAATTCTACCTTCAACTGCTATTTGGCTACCTTTATGACAATATCTAGCTAAATTTTCAGCTTGTCTTCTCCAAACAACACAGTTAATAAAATCAGCTCCGGCATCACCACCATTTTGTGGTGTATAAGGACGACTTACAGCTAAACTAAATGTTGCAACACTTAAATTACCTGCTGTTGTTCTAAGTTCTGGATCTCTTGTTAATCTTCCTATCAAAATTACTTTATTCATATTTTACTCCTCATCTAACTTAATAATTAAATGTCTTAAAATGTTTTCATCAATTGATGAACGACGATCAAATTCAGCGATAACATCTGTACTAGCTTCTACTTTTAATACATAGTAATATCCAGTAAGTTCTTTCTTAATTGGATATGCTAATTTTTTCTCGCCCATATCTTTAGTTTCTACTATTTTACCTTTACCATCAGTTATGATTTTCTTCATAGCTTCAATAGTACCTTTAATCTTTTCAGATTCCATAGTAGTCTTCACGATGAACATAATCTCATAATTAGTCATTTTTCCACCTCCTCATGGTCTATTCGGCTTAAAAATAAATTTTAAGCAAGGAGTAATTTAATACTCGCTACATAGTATAACAAAAAAGAAAGAATTTGTAAACTATAAACCCACTAAAATTATATGAAAAACAAACTTATCTTTTCCTATCATTTAATGATAATACTAATTTATTTCTATCCCTTTTAATACTTCTAAAACATTTTATAATCTTATCTTCACTTATCTGATTATTAGGATACTCTTGAAGATATTCTCTACTTTCCACAAAATCATGAAATTCTTCATTAAGATTTAATAAAGCCTCATCACTCATAAATAAGAAAGAGGACCTAAGCATACATTCTCGTAGTATAGCAGTAATCATTTCATTACCATTATCATAATCAGCATCACTTACTTGAAGTAAAGCAGATATTTGCTTAATGGAAGCTTTTGCTCCATAATCATCTTTTAAAGAGCCATAAAAATCATCATCTGTTCGAGTGACATCACGAACCAATGTAGAACTAAAAGTAAACACATCAGGAACAACAAATTTATTATTTACCATATCATTTTCTAAAAATTTATAAACAAAAGACATATTATACTTAACAAATAGCAAATCTTTCTTAAAAGATTGATAATCTAATTTATGTACACATTCGTCTAAAAAGACTAAAAAACCCACCAAAATATCTTTTTCAAAAGCTCTTTTAAGCTCTGCACCACTATAAACAGCTTGAAAAATAACTTCTTGGAAATTAGGTACTCCTAGTTTCCTCATAGAATTAATTAAATCCTTTGATAATGATTTTTTAATTCTTTCATAATCAAAAGCAATATTATAATTTAAATTATTAAGTACCCTTCTTAATACTATATTACTATAATCCAACATTAAAATACTTTCAAAATCATTTTTAAAACCATCAGGAACTTTATTATCAAGTATATATTGGATAAGTGCTTGGCTTTTATTATTATCTAAATAAGCACTACAATAAGTTTGTTCTTCTACCTCCAAAGCTATATTTAAATAATCTAAAAGTTTAGTATACTCTATAGTATCTTTCCCACCCTCAACTTCTAATAAAAATAGTTTTTGATATAACGTTTGAATAGAAGTAGTTGTCTGAATTATTTTATCAAGCCATTCATAATCTTGTTCAACTAATTTATAATTTGTCATACCCAAACCCTCTTCTCACACAAAATATGTCTTTTTAATTGCCCTTATTATATCACAATCCCCTTAATATCGTAAACTTTTTTAATAATCAAAAAAACTCTATTTATCAATATCTATAAAACATAAATATCCAATAAAATAGAGTTTTATATAACCATTATTTAATAAATTTTCTCCCACTCTTCCAAGCATCTCCTACTTTTTCACCAATTTTATAGTAACCATTCCCAAATTGATCAAAAACAAAAACATTTAATTTAGTAGGATCAACATTACCATTTTCATCTAACACTTTACTATCAGCCATAACATTTAGAATTTCTCCTAACACCCGAAAGCCCCCATTTATAGTATGTTCAAGCTCTACTACTTTACATTCTAAAGTTAATGGATAATCAAGTATAATAGGAGCGTCTACTCTGGCACTTTTAATCGCATGCATTCCGGTACGCTCAAATTTATCCTCTACATTACGACCTGATACAGTCCCAAAATAATCTGATTCTTCTAAATGATCTATATCAGCTATACTTAAAGTAAATGCCATTCTCTTCTTAATATTATCCGCGGTTTGATGATCTTCACTAATATTTAAAGCTACCATATTATCATCACATATTCCACCCCAAGCCATATTCATAACATCTACTTTTTCTTCCTCATCATAAGTTGCAATCATTAAAACAGGCATTGGAAACACATAAGGCTTAACTCCTAAATCTTTTTTCATCTTCATCTTCCCTTCTACTATCTATATCATAGCATACCTCTAATAAATTTGACAAATAAAAGACAAATTCTTGACACTTTCTAACAAATAATCTTTAAAAATGATACAATAATATTAGGTGATAAATTTGCAAATAATAGAATATAATCCCAAATACAATGAACAAATAAAAAACTTATTAGTAGAACTTCAAGAATATATTACCAGTATTGATAAAGAAGGATATAACATAACAACAAAATCTTTTAGAGAATTATATTTCCAAAAAACAATAGAAGAAATAAATAATTGTAATGGCAAAATCCTTTTAGCAAGTCAAAATAAAGAAATTATTGGCTTAATCATTGGCATAATTAATAATGAAGAAGAAAACACTTATAATTTTAAAGTACCTAAAAGAGGAAGAATAACCGAACTTATTGTCTCACAAAAATATCGCACATCGGGTATCGGTCAAAAACTTTTAAACAAAATGGAAGAATACTTAAAAAATATTGGTTGTAAAGCTATTTTAATTGAATGTTTTGGCTATAATACCAACGCTTTAAAATTCTATCAAAAAAATGGTTACTCTAATAGAACCATTGAAATGATGAAAAAATTATAATAGAAAGAAGTGAAAAATATGACTTTTAATAACTATGAAAAAGGAAATAAAAAATATTATGAAGAAATTATGTATATTTCCAGCAATTACTATATCTTTAAGAAAAGACCTAAAACCAAAACCCATTCTTTAGTAAAAGTATTCCTACTCTACATCATATTATTTTCTCTTATTTTCTTATCTTGTTTATTTATTCCTAATCTTTTTGTTATATCAGCTATAGCTTTAACTATACTTATTATCTATATTTATTTACTAATAGAAACGAAATATAAATTACGAGAATTTATAAAACATAATGATTCTCTAATTACAATTGATGAAACAGGGATTGAAAATAAAGAAGAAAATAAAACAGTAAGTAAACTATACTGGAACGCTATCGAATATATAATTGTAAACAAATATTCTATTAGCATCTTACCTAAAAACTTTGCCCATTTTGCTATATTTATAGAAATAAGTTCGAAAAAAGAAGTTTTAGAAGCATTAAAAAAATATAACCAAACAAACTTATTAATTGATAATTCAAATAAATATAAATAAAGAATATATTTATTTCATTTAGAATGATATGATAAAGATAATAAAAGGAAAGGAAAGTTTATGAAAAAATATTTCATTTGGATTATTCCAGTCTTGATAATCATCATCATTATTCTTGAAAGAATTATACTTTTTAATAATGTAGAAGGAGAATATCATTTTACTGGTGAATTTATTAATAGCAATAATAACATTGATATTGATGTTTTTCTAATGAGAAATAAAAATGGAAATTTACTAACTTATAACACCAACATACACTACTATGAAGAAGATATCGTAGCAGCCCAACTCTATTACCTAAAAGATGGAGAAAAACAAATTATTTTAGGAAATCACTTAAATGCTTATAACTATTCTAAAAGAGGTACAAACCAAAAAGAATATGGATATGAATATATTGATAACTTATTAAATAATGAAAATAATTTATATTTTGATTTATGTAGTGATACTACATGTGATACTATTTTTGAAACAATTAAACTCAATTCTTCTGGATTATAGCATTATAAAAGCCCAAATCAGGACTTATTTTAATTCTATAAAAAAATCGTACCATTTATCCAAACGTACGATCTTAATTTTTCAATGGAGCAGGTGATGGGAATCGAACCCACGTTATCAGCTTGGAAGGCTGAAGCTCTACCATTAAACTACACCTGCATTTCTTAGATAATATAAATTATATCATATTATCTAAAAATTTCAACTATATTTTATAAATTTTTGTATTTTTCTTAGCAACCTTTACAATTACTATAATAGATATTATGCCAATAGGAAGCATAATATAACCATAATTAAATCCTGTTTGGGGATTTTCAACCAATCCATCATCCGTTGGTACCTCTGGTTCTTCAACAACACCTGTTGTAGAACAATCTTCAATCATTTCATCATAAGTAACCGAATTACCATTAGAATCAAAATAATATTTATCATCAATAATAGTACAAGTATAATTACAACATTGTTCATAATATTCTTCTTCAGTTACAACTTCGCCGT
>CALVQM010000059.1 GCA_944358125.1 uncultured Bacilli bacterium | reverse complement strand
GATGTTTTGTTAATGGAGCTAAATGAATGGATAAAAAAATATGTAGCTGATGATGAGACACAAGAAGAACTAAATAAGTGGGATATTGAAATTGCCACCAACAAAGGTATTGAACAAGGGAAAGCGGAAAGAAATATTGAAATAGCTAAAGAATTACTAAAAATGAAGTTTAATGATGAGGATATAGCAAAAGCTACAGGATTAACTAGTAATGAAATCATGCAATTAAAAGAAGATAAATAGTCTTCTTTTTTTGGTCAAAAAACTTCTAAATTATTTCATTTATTCATACATTTAAATAGGTGAAGCCCATGAAAAAACTAGTTATTGCTTTTCTTCTTTTTATAGTATTTCCGACTAATATATTAGCAATTAGTGCTAGTAAAGCAATTGTCATGGACTTAAATAGTGGTCGAGTTTTATATGATTTAAATAAAGATGACCCCCAGTTAATTGCTTCCATTACTAAAATCATGACTTGCCTAATTGCTATTATGTATAGCGATTTAAATAAAACTGTCGTTGTTGATGAAGATGTTTTAAAATCTTATGGGTCTAGTGTTTATTTAGAAGTAGGAGAAGAAATAAAACTTCTTGATTTATTATATGGCCTTATGCTTCGAAGTGGTAATGATGCCGCAACACAAGTAGCCAAAGCTGTAGCAGGTACCGAAGAAGCCTTTGTTTACTTAATGAATGAATATGCAAATACCATTGGTATGAAAAATACGCATTTTGTTAATCCTCATGGCCTAGATAGTAATGGGATAGGTAATACTTCAACAGCTTATGATATGGCTCTTTTAACCAAAGTAGCTATGCAAAATGAAACATTTGCCCATATTTTTGGAACACGAAGTTATACAGCCGAAAGTAATTTAAAAACTTATAATTGGGAAGGGAAAAACAAATTATTTTCCATGTATGAATATACTACAGGAGGAAAAACTGGTTATACCGAAGCTGCTAACAGAACACTTGTTACCACAGCATCACGGGATAATAAAAATTTAGTTGTTGTAACATTAAATGATGGTAATGATTTTGTTGATCATAAAAGTTTATATGAAACTTATTTTTCTATGTATGATAGCATACTTGCTCTAGATAAAGAAAACTTTAAAATAGATGATACATATTATCAAGATGTAGAATTTTATGTTAAAAACAATTATTATGCTTTAGTAACCGAAGAAGAAAAAAAAGATTTAAAAATTAACATTACATTATTTAAATACAATAACATATATGACGGGATAAAAATAGGAGAAGCAAGAGTGATGCTAAATGATACCGTCTTACATACCGAAAGTATATATGCGAAAAAAATAGAGGTGAAAGAGGAAAAAGAAGAAAAAGAGGGATTCTTTAAAAAAATATTAAGGTGGTTTTCTAAATGGTAAACATTATATGGGCAGGCTTAATTTTAATAGCTATTATTTATTCATTATTAACCGGAAATATCAGCACTATTAATAATGGTATTTTAACTCATGCTACAAGTGGTGTTAATTTAATATTAGAAATGATGCCTTTAATTGTTCTTTGGACAGGTATCATGAAAATAGCTGAAAAATCGGGATTATTACAAGTTTTTGCTAAAGCTTTAAATCCTCTTTTAAGAAGATTATTTCCTAGTTTACCAAAAGATCATTTAGCATTAGGTTATATTGCTTCTAATATTGGTGCCAATATGTTAGGCCTAGGTAGTGCAGCAACTCCCTTTGGCTTGAAAGCTATGGATGAACTCCAAAAAGATAATCCTAAAAAAGATACAGCTACGGAGGCTATGATTACATTTTTAGTTTTAAATACCGGAGGAGTAACGCTAATACCTACTACGGTTATTGCTCTACGTCTTATGTATGGTAGTAATAATCCAACGGAAATAATTATAACTAGTATTTTAGCTACAGCTGTATCCAGTATTTCTGGTTTAATATTAGATTACTTTATTAGAAGGAGGAATAAAAGATGAACTTAATTAGTAAAATTGTTATTCCTCTTTTTGTTTTATTAATTATTATATATGGTGTTAAAAAACATGTAAATGTCTATGATTCTTTTTTAGAAGGAGCTAAAGAAGGATTAATTATGGTTTTTCATATAACACCAACGATTATTGCTATGGTTTTTGCTGTTAATATTTTTTTAGATAGTAGATTTTTAGATGGCATGTTAGGTTTTTTAAAACCATTATTTGATCTAGCTAATATTCCGATTGATATATTACCTATGGCTCTTTTAAGGCCAATATCCGGTACTGCATCATTAGCTATTATGAATGATATTTTTATGAATTTCGGACCCGATAGTTTTATTGGTAGACTTGCTTCTACTCTACAAGGGTGTACAGATACAACGATTTATGTTTTAGCCCTATATTTTGGCAGTATCAAAGTAACTAAAACAAGATATTCCTTGCCAGTGGGCCTATTTGCTGATTTAATGGGGATACTAGCAGCTTTCATAATAACTTTTATCTTCTTTGGTTAATTCGACAATATTTTTCCCAAGAATATGTTTTAATAGTATTGTGATGAATATGAAAGAAAATATAAAAATATTTTTGATTGCTTTAATACTAGGTATGGTTGTAGCCTTCGCCCTTTCCTATAAATTTAGGGAACCTATTGCTTTTGCTCTTAATCCGGAAGCAACGATACTTTATGTGGCATCTTATAATAATATAGACACAGCTACATCGAAACAAGCAAATTATCCTAACAGCGTTATTTATGAAGAAGAAGGCATTTATAAAATTGTTATTGGTATTTTTAGTGATGAAATAGTACTAGATTTAATGAAAAGTTATTTTCAAGATCAAGGTCTAACTTTTTATGAAGAAAAAATTAAAACCAATAGCCATTTCTTGCAAGAAATAAATAACTATGAATTACTAATTAAATCTAGTGAAACTAGTTACTATGATACTTTAAATAAATCACTTTTAAATTTATTTAATGAATATATTAAAGGCTTTAATTAAATACTAATAATGGTGTTTAATATGATAAAGAAAAACTGGTTTATTATTGCTTTACTTCTAATATTTCTTCTTTTTTTAGCTAAAGATCATTTAACAGGCTTTGCATCTAATACTGATGATTTACAAAAATTTATTTATGATCATAAATTAGAATATTATAAAGAAGAATATATAAAAATGCAAAATATACTAAATATACCTGAATGTGATTATGAAGTTACTTATGGAAAAATTATTTTACGCGACATTTATGAATTTTATGATGAAATAACAATTAATGTAGGAACAAATAGGGGTATTAAAGTCCAAGATTTAGTAATAAATGAGCTAGGTGTAATAGGAGTTGTTAAAGAGACCTATAAAAACTATAGTATTGTCGAGCTACTTACAAACCAAGATTTAGAATTGTCGGTTCGTGTTGCCTCATCTTATGGTATTTTATCAAGCAAAGATGAACAAATTATAATTAAGAATATTAAATTAAATGAAACAATTAAGGTAGGGGATAAAGTAGTTACTTCTGGTTTAACTAGTATTCCTAAAGATATGGAAATTGGAACCATAAAAGAAATTAAAAAAGATAATTTAGAATTAGAATATATTTTAGAAGTAGAAAGTCTGGCTCATCTAGAAGATATAAATTATGTAGCAGTATTAACAGGAGAAAATTAATATGTTATTTTTACTATTAGATATTTTATTATCCTATACTAGTTTGGCACCTACTTTCTTTATTCTAATTAATATCTTGTTATATACCAAAAAAGATATTTTTTCCTTTCTACTAATTCCTTTAATTTTAGATTTATTAATAGTAAACACTTATTTTTTAAATACTATTTTATTTACTGCTTTATTTTTATTAATCAAACACTTAAAGATTACAAAACTAAAATTTAGTCATTATCTTCTTTTAATTACCATCATATATATAATATATATTTTAACTTTAGGTTTAATTTCTAGTTATAGTATTTTTTATTTATTAGAGTTTATAATGAAAAATTATTTTATCAATCTTATCTTTTATGCTTTAAGTTATAAATTAATAAAAACCTACATAAAATTATCTAGGTGATCATTATGGACGAAGTAAATAATATCATTCGTAAAAACAAATTAAAAAGAGAAAGATATGTAGATGGCTCAAGTAATACGAGTAATATTAATAAAGAGAATTTGCCATTTAAATTAAAGTATGCCAAAAATCTTATTTCTCGAGTTTTAATAACCGTTATTTTTGTTTTAGGAAGCATTATTTTTACGAATGTTAGTGATGATAATAAAGCTTTATATCAAAAATATGTATTAGAAGACTCCCTAGAATTTACCAAAATTAATGAATTATATCAGCGTATTTTTGGTGATGTTGATATAACTAAAAAAGATAATCCTGATAGTGAAGTAGTATTTGGTGATGTAACTTATACGAATATTGAGCCATTTAAAAATGGCGTAAAATTAACGGTTGATATGAATGAAGCGATAAGTGTTATTGCAAGTGGCATTGTAGTCTTTATTGGGGAAAAAGAGGATTTAGGTAATACGATTATTATTCAAGGTAATGATGGGGTAGATATATGGTATTCTAATATAACTGAAAATGATATTAAAGTTTATGATTATGTCGAAGCCGGAAATATTCTAGGTTCCAGTAATAGCGAAAACATTTATATAACCATTAATAAAGATGGTGAATTTATAAATTATGAAGAATACCAAGCATCTATTTAATATTCATTTATCTACTTATTTTCTCGTTTTATCTTTTTTGTTTACAGGATTAATTAAAAATATTATCTTAATTTATTTGATTGTTATTTTTCATGAATTAGGTCATATTTTTATTATTAAAATATTGGGATATAAAATAGTAAAAGTAGATATATATCCTAGTGGAGGATTAACTACTATTAATAAAAAGATTAATACCAAAATATTTCATGATATTCTTATCGCTAGTTTTGGTCTTATATTTCAAATTATTCTTTATTTAATCTTTTATTTATTATTTAAAATGTCTTGGATAAGAGAGGGGACATATCTATTATTTCAAACATATAATACCACAATTTTAATTTTTAATTTACTTCCGATTATTCCTTTAGACGGCTATCAAATTTTAAGATGTATTGGGGAGCTAATATTTCCTTATAAAAAAGCTTTTCGGATAAGTGCTATTATAAGTGTCGTCTTTATCATCTTTTTTATAACTTTTAATCAAATATTCTCTTTAAATAATTATCTTATCGTTACTTTTTTAATTTATAAAATGATAACAGAGCTTAAAAACTTTAAATATCAAAATTATCGCTTTGAGTTAGAACGAGTCCTTTATAATTTTAAATATCACCATATTAAAAACGAAAAAACACCAAATTTAAATCTTCTTAAAAAAGATACCTATCATTTTTTTAAAACAAATAATACTTATATTAGCGAAAAAAAGCTTTTAGAAAAGAAATATTTATCTTTACTTTAAAATTAATTTCTTCTATAATAAACACTTGAGGTGTTAATAATGAACTACTTACAAGATGTTGTTCTAAATGTCGAAAAAAATCAAGGGAAATTATTAAATTTATTAATCGAAAGTAAAATTGTTGATTTAGAATTAGCTACTAAAGAAGTAATAAAATCAAATGATGCCGAAGCGATATATTATTTTGCTCGTTATATAAAAAATGCTGATAAAAAAGTTTTAGCCAAAAAAATTATTAGTACAAATAATGCTTTTTATATATGTGAATTTGCTTTTTTAGAAGGCGTTTTACCGGACATTTTAATTGATAAAATAATTAGCTTAAAAGACGGGAAATATATTTATTATTTAGCCAAAAATTTAAAATCAGCTCCTATAGAAAAACTTTCTTTAGCTATGCTTAACACAGCGAATCCTGAATTCATATATTTCTTTTTATTGTATGTTCCAAACGTTCCAATAAAAATGTTTATAAATCATTTAATGAATTTAGGCTCTTATGAATATATTGCCAAACTAATTATTTTCTATGATAATTCCCAAACACAAAAAGAAGTTCAAGAAAATTCAATTATAAAATATTTAGAGACTCATTATTTGGATCTACTTGAATACATGAAAACTTGTCCTGATATATTACCAATAAAAAGTTTAAATAATTTAAAAAGTGTTGAATTGCAAAAGACCTTTTTAAGTTTATATTTAAATTTATTAAATGATGAAGAAAAACTAAAAGCTTTAAAAGAATTATATATAAATAATGATTTTGAAACTATTAGAGAAAATAGAGATATATTTAGTAAGTTATTTAAAGAAGATAACGAAATTATGAGAAAGTAAAGCAATTTAAATTGACAAAAACCTAAACTTCTGTTAGAATTATTCATGCGAGTAGCTTTATATTCGTAAAAAACCACTCTGAAATGGTTAAAAAGTTTTACTTACCATAAAGGTGCGTCTTAAATAGTAAGGAGGAATGAATATGAAAGCAGTATTTGAGACTGGTGGAAAACAATATTATGTAGCAGAAAATGATGTAATCTATGTTGAAAAGTTACCTAATGAAGCTGGCAGTGAAGTTACATTTACAAATGTCCTAGCTGTAGATGGAAATGTAGGTACACCATATGTAGATGGTGCTAGTGTTGTTTGTCTAGTTGAAAAACATGGGCGTCAAAAGAAGATTAAAGTCTTCAAATATAGACCTAAAAAGAAATATCGTAAAACTCAAGGTCATAGACAACCATACACAAAATTAGTTGTTAAAAAAATTAATAAGTAAAAATGATTAAAGTACGTATTAATAAAAATAAAATTGTTATGACTGGTCATGCCGAGTATGCCGAAGAAAATGATATAGTTTGTGCAGCTGTATCAAGTATTGTTACAACTAGCATTAATGCTTGTCTTAAAATCGAAGCTAATTCTTTGATACATAAAGAAATTTATGAAGGAAAAGAATTAAGTAAGCTTACTATAGAAGTTACCAGTGATAATAAGAGTATTTTATTGATAGTTGAAAATATGATTGCAATGCTAGAAGAATTAGCATTAACTTATAAAAAAAATATTAAAATAATAAAGGAGGATTAGACCATGAATTTTATGAAACTCAATATTCAATTATTCGCTCACGTTAAAGCTCAAGGTTCTACACGTAATGGTCGTGACTCACGTGGACGTAGATTAGGTGCTAAAGCTAGTGATGGACAAACTGTTTCAGCCGGTTCTATTCTATATCGTCAAAGAGGAACAAAGATTTATCCAGGAGTAAATGTGGGAATGGGTAAAGATCATACACTATTTGCAAAAGTAACTGGTGTTGTTCGTTTTGAAAGACTTGGTAGAGATAAAAAGAAAGTAAGCGTTTACGAAGCATAGTCGTAAATGCTTTTTTTGTATAAAAAAACTAGATTAATCTTCAAATCTAGCATCTAAATAATAAATAGGTCTTTTTTCAGTTTTATCATAATTCCTTTCAAAATCAGTCATAATATTTGGTATTTTTCGCTCATCATGATGTAAGTCCAAACTAACTATTTCAAACGTATACCAATATTGTGATAAACTTTCTAAAGAATATTGAAATAAACTTTTATTATCCGTTTTTAAAATAATATGTTTATGTTTTTTAAAAATTTTATCATAAAGTCTTAAATACGCCTCATGGGTAAATCGCTTCTTTTCATCTTGCTTTTTCGGCCATGGTTCAGAAAAAGTAAGATAAATAGTATCTATTTCTTTACCAAATATTTTATCTAGATCTTTCGCATCTGCATTAATAAGTTTTAGATTAGGCAAATCTTGACCCTTTAATCTTTCCACAGCTTTAACCATTTGTGAGTCATATAATTCTAAACCAATAAAGTTAATATTAGGATACCTTTTAGCCATATTTATGATAAACTCACCTCTACCCATTCCAAGTTCTAAATGAATAGGTTTATCATTTTGAAAAAGACTAGCCCATTTATTTTTATAATCACTAGGATTATTTACTAAATAAGGACTTTTATGAATTATTCTATTAGCATCTTTAACAACATTATAACGCATATAATCACTTCCTACCCATATTATAGCACACATTCTAACCTTTAGTAAATTTTTCTAGTCCAAATAACCTAGTTCTTGTTATTTATCGGATTAACGGTTGTAAAATATCTTAAAATATGATAAGATATTATTGCTTTTGAAAAAAAGGTCTGTTGGTGAAGCGGTTAACACATTGCCCTCTCAAGGCAACATTCACGGGTTCAAATCCCGTACAGATCACCATTTAGAAATGAACTGGATT
>CALVQM010000058.1 GCA_944358125.1 uncultured Bacilli bacterium | reverse complement strand
AAATAATTAATGAAGACGGAAGATATGTGGAAGTTCCAAACGTCAAAGAAAATATAGATTTACTAAAAGAAATTATCGAAGACACAGAATATGAATTAGAATACTCAAAAGATCAAGATGCAAAAATAGGACATAAGACCGCAGATACTGAATTTTTTGGATATAAAACACATATTATGATGAGTGAAGAAAGAATTATTACCGCTGCAAACATTACTACAGGAGAAAAACATGATGGTAAACAACTTGAAACATTAATAGATAAATCAGAACAAAATGGAATAGAATTAGAAGCGATAATCGGTGATGGAGCATATTCAGAAAAAGATAATTTAGAAATGTGTGAAGAAAAAAGAATAAAAAATGTTAGTAAGTTAAGTAAGTCAGTAACTCATGGTAATGGAAAAAATAAAGAAGATTTTGAGTATAACAAAGATGCAGGAATGTATGTATGCAAAGCCGGACATATGGCTGTTAGAAAGTCAAAACAAGGAAGTAAAGAGAAAGGCACTCAAGTAGAATGCTATTATTTTGATGTGAATAAGTGTAAACATTGTCCATTTAAAGATGGATGCTATAAAGATGAGGCAAAGACAAAGAGTTTTAGTGTAAAAGTTAAAACTGACACTCATATAGCACAAATGGATTATATGAAAACAGAAGAATTTAAAGAATATTATAGCCATAGATATAAAATAGAAGCCAAAAATGCTGAATTAAAAAATGTTTATAACTATGATAAATCAAATGCTTGTGGACAATCAGGAATAACCATACAAGGGGCAATTACGCTCTATTTAGCTAATTTAAAGAGAATATACAAATTAGAAGATGAAAAAGCAGAAAAAAACACAGTTAAATAACATTTAAAAAAGTATTATTTAAAAAAAATCAATAAAAAATGATAATCTGAAAAATAAAATCTCAAATTATCATTTTTTTACACTACTTTTTCAGCAGTCTCGTGTAAAGCTATCTTTTTTAGCGAAAAAATTATACTTTTTTCTTGACATCAATAGCGAACACTTGTTATAATAGCGTTGTAGAAAATATATTATTCAGGGGAGGAATCAAAAATGAATGAATTAGAACAATATCAGGAAAGAATGTTTGAGGAAATTAGACATGTAGATGAAAATGGTAGGGAGTTTTGGTATGCAAGGGAACTTGCAAAAGCTCTAGAATATAAGCGTTGGGATAAGTTTAAAAATGTAATAAATAAAGCCGTCACTTCTTGTAGTAATAGTGGAAATATTGTAGATAACCATTTTTCCCAATTGGGAAGAATGGTATCTCTTGGCTCTGATGCTTTAAGAGAGGTTAATGATTATAAATTATCACGATATGCTTGTTATTTAATTACACAAAATGCCGATTCTCGGAAAAAGGAAGTTGCTTTAGGTCAAACTTATTTTGCTATTCAAACAAGAAAACAAGAGATATTATCTAAAAATTATGAAGATTTAACAGAAACAGAAAAGAGATTTTATAAAAGAGAAAAAATAAGAAGAAAGAATTTGGCTCTTAATAAGGCTGCAAGGGATGCTGGAGTTAAGAATTTTGATAAATTTCATAATGCTGGTTATAAGGGACTATATAATGGTGAGACTGCAAATGATATAGCAAAAAGGAAAGAACTGCAATATAGAGAAGATATACTAGATAATATGGGAAGTGATGAATTAGCTGCTAATGAATTTCGTATTTCTCTTGCTAGTCAAAAACTTAAAAATGAAAATATTCAAGGGGAGGCAAATGCTAATTATGCTCACTTTGAAGTAGGTAGTATTGTAAGATGCGCCATTATTGAGGCTGGTGGTACTGTTCCTGAAAAACTTCCAACTCCTGAAAAATCCTTAAAGGAACTTAAGAAAGAAGAATTAAAGAAACTAGATGGTGGTAGTTCTGTTAGTTATCCGAAAAATTATAGTTTTTCATGCAAAAAATGCTTGACATTTCATATAATATAATGTTATAGTAGTACTGCATTTTGATTTGGTTCTACCTAGGTAGAGCTAAATTTAATAGAAATTCTGATACACCAGGATGTGTGTTAATTAGGAGGGAGGAAAATACATGCCAACAATTAATCAACTTGTTAAGAAAAACAGAAAGGATAAAACTAGAAAAAGTAAATCACCAGTATTAAATGTAGGTTACAATGCTTTAGAAAGAAAACAAAATGATGCTAAAGGGCCTCAAAAGCGTGGTGTATGTACTCGTGTTGGAACAAAGACACCAAAGAAGCCTAACTCAGCTTTAAGAAAATATGCTCGTGTAAGACTATCTAATGGTAAAGAAGTAGACTGCTATATTCCAGGTGAGGGACATAATTTACAAGAACATAGTGTTGTCCTAGTAAGAGGCGGACGTGTTAAAGACTTAATCGGTGTTCGTTATCATATTATTCGTGGAACACTTGATACTCAAGGAGTTAACAATCGTAAACAAGGTCGTAGTAAATACGGTGCAAAAAAACCTAAAAAATAAAAAATAATTTAAGAAAGGAGAAATAACGATGCGTAAAAGACGTGCAATAAAAAGAGATGTTTTACCAGATTCTATTTATAACTCTAAATTAGTTACAAAACTAGTTAATACAGTTATGAAAGATGGTAAAAAAGGTACTGCTGAAGCAATTGTTTATGAAGCATTTGATATCATTAAAGAGCGTACCGGAAAAGATGCAATGGAAATATTTGATCAAGCTTTAGAAAACGTAGAACCAGCTTTAGAAGTTAAGTCTAGAAGAGTTGGTGGCTCTAACTATCAAGTACCAGTTGAAGTTAGTGAAACTCGTAAAAAGACTTTAGCATTCCGTTGGATTGTAAATTATGCAAAAACAAGAAATGGAAAGGGAATGGCCATTAATCTAGCTAACGAACTTATTGATGCTGCTAACGGTGTTGGTGGTGCAGTAAAAAGAAGAGAAGATACTCATAAAATGGCTGAAGCAAATAAAGCATTTGCTCATTATAGATGGTAAGGGCTATGGCAAGAGATGTTTCAATTGATAAAATAAGAAATATTGGTATCATGGCTCATATTGATGCCGGTAAAACAACAACAACCGAAAGAATTTTATTCTTGACGGGTATTACTCACAAGATTGGGGAAACTCATGAAGGTGAGAGTCAAATGGACTGGATGGACCAAGAAAAAGAAAGAGGTATTACGATTACTAGTGCAGCTACAACGGCTCATTGGAATGGATATCGTTTAAATATCATTGATACTCCAGGTCACGTAGACTTTACAATTGAAGTTCAACGTTCTTTAAGAGTACTTGATGGGGCAATTGCCTTAATTGATGCTCAAGCCGGTGTTGAACCGCAAACAGAAACTGTTTGGAGACAAGCAAATGAATATAAAGTTCCAAGAATGATTTGTGCTAATAAAATGTGCAAAATGGGAGCTGATTATTACTATAGCTTAAAAACTATTAAGGACCGTTTAGGAGCTAATGCAGCACCTATTATGTTACCAATTGGTAGCGAAGCTAATTATACGGGATATGTTGATTTAGTTACGTTAAAAGCATATGAGTATGATGGTACGGAACAACAAACAGTAAAAGAAATCGAAATTCCTAGTGATATGCAAGATTTAGTTAACGAGTATCGTACTAAATTAGTAGAAGCTGTTGCAGATTTTGATGAAGAATTAATGATGAAATATTTAGATGGTGAAGAAATTAGTGTAGATGAGTTAAAGAGTGCTATTCGTAAAGCAACTTTATCTGTAGGTTTCTTCCCAGTATTATGTGCTGATGCCCTAGACAATAAGGGTACAAGAGCTTTACTAGATGCTGTTGTAGATTACTTGCCTGCACCAACTGATATTGAAGCAATTGATTGTATTGATAAAGATGGTAATGATGTTAAGAGACATCCAAGTGATTCTGAACCATTTACAGCTTTAGCATTTAAGATTATGACTGACCCATATGTTGGAAGATTATCTTTCTTCCGGGTATACTCTGGTGTTTTAAAGAGTGGTTCTTATATTCTTAACTCTACAAAGGGCGAGAAGGAAAGAATTGGTCGTATCTTACAAATGCATGCCAACCAAAGAAAAGAAATTACCGAGGTTTATGCAGGTGAGATTGCGGCAGCTGTAGGACTAAAAAACACGACTACAGCAGATACACTTTGTGATGAGAAAAATCCATGTATCATGAAAGGTATGGAATTTCCAGAACCAGTTATTGATATTGCCATTGAACCAAAGAGTAAGAATGACCAAGATAAGATGGCTTTAGCTTTACAAAAGCTTGTGGAAGAAGATCCAACTTTAAGAGTTAAAACTGATCATGAAACTGGTCAAACAGTGTTATCTGGTATGGGTGAATTACACTTAGATATTATAATCGATAGAATGAGAAGAGAATTTAATGTTGAGTGTAATAGTGGTAAACCACAAGTTGCTTACCGTGAAACTATTAAGAAGGCTGCTGAATGTGAAGGTAAGTATATTAAACAATCTGGTGGACGTGGACAATATGGACATGTTTGGGTTAAGTTTGAACCAAATCCAGAAAAAGGTTATGAATTTGTGGATGCTATCGTTGGTGGAGTTGTTCCTCGTGAATATATCCCAGTAACTGATAAAGGATTACAAGAAGCTATGGCTGGTGGTATCCTTGCAGGTTATCCAATGGTAGATGTTAAAGCTACATTATTTGATGGGTCTTACCATGATGTCGATTCATCAGAAATGGCATTTAAAATTGCGGCTTCTATGGCTTTAAAAGAAGCTAAGAATAAATGTAACCCAGTTTTACTTGAACCAATTATGAGTGTTGAAGTAATTGTTCCAGATGAATATATGGGTAACGTTATGGGTGATTTAACAAGCCGTCGTGGAAAACCAATGGGTCAAGAATCTCGTGGTAATGCTTTATCTATTAAAGCAATGGTTCCTTTAGCAGAAATGTTTGGGTATGCTACAAGTTTACGTAGTAATACGCAAGGACGTGGAAATTTCACTATGACACTTGACCATTATGAAGAAGTTCCTAAGTCTATTGCTGAGGAAATTATCAAAAAAAACAGTGTTAACTAAAATTAACACATAAAAATTCGAATAATACTTGAAAAATATTCAAGCATTAGATAAAATATAATAGTAAATATGAAAGGAGAAAAATTATGGCAAGAGAAAAATTTGATCGTTCAAAAGAGCATGTTAATATTGGTACTATTGGTCACGTTGACCATGGTAAAACAACTTTAACTGCTGCGATTACAAAATATTTTGGTAACTTTGTTGATTATGCTGATATCGATAAAGCTCCAGAGGAAAGGGAAAGAGGTATTACCATTAATACAGCTCACGTTGAGTATGAAACTGACAAACGTCACTATGCTCACGTTGACTGTCCAGGACATGCTGACTATGTTAAAAACATGATCACAGGTGCTGCTCAAATGGATGGTGCTATTCTTGTAGTTTCTGCTGCAGATGGACCTATGCCTCAAACAAGAGAACATATTCTTTTAGCTCGTCAAGTTGGTGTTCCTAAAATTGTTGTTTACATGAACAAATGTGACCAAGTTGATGATCCAGAATTACTAGACTTAGTAGAAATGGAAATTAGAGAATTACTTGGAGAATATGGATTCGATACGGAATGTCCTATCATTCGTGGTTCTGCTTTAAAAGCTCTTGAGGGTGATGAAGCTGCTGCTCAAAGTATTCGTGATTTAATTGCTGCATGTGATTCTTATATCGATGCTCCAGTTCGTGATACTGAAAAACCATTCTTAATGAGTATTGAAGATGTATTTACCATTTCAGGACGTGGTACAGTTGTTACTGGTCGTGTTGAAAGAGGTAAATTAAATCTTAACGATGAAGTTGAAATCGTTGGACTTAAACCTACTAAAAAAACAGTAGTTACTGGTATTGAAATGTTCCGTAAATCACTTGATTTTGCTCAAGCTGGTGATAACGCTGGTGTATTACTACGTGGTATCTCTCGTGATGAAGTTGAACGTGGACAAGTTCTTGCTAAACCAGGAAGTGTTACTCCACATCATAAGTTCAAAGCTAGTGTGTATGTACTTTCTAAAGAAGAAGGCGGACGTCATACTCCATTCTTCTCAAATTACAGACCACAATTCTATTTCAGAACTACAGATGTTACTGGTGTAATTGAACTTCCAGCTGGTGTTGAAATGGTTATGCCTGGCGATAATGTTGACATGACTGTTGAATTAATTGCTCCAGTTGCACTTGAAAATGGTACTAAATTCTCTATCCGTGAAGGTGGACGTACTGTTGGTGCTGGTGTAGTATCAGAAATTATTGAATAATAAAATTAGAGCCTAGAAATAGGTTCTTTTTTAATGCTTTTTGATATAAAAAAATCAATCTTTTATTGAGATTGATTTTCGTTTGGATTGCTTGAACTACTTGATTCACTTGATTCTGAAGAACTTCCAGGATTGTTTTCTGGTTTGTCAGATGGTAAAATTACATCTAATGGATCATCTGGTTCGTTAGTTTCATTATCTTGTTCTTCATTTTCATTTTCATCATTGGGATTTGTTGGATTAGTATTATTTTTATCAGTGTTATTTTCATCTTTTGGTGGAGTAGTAGGTTCTTCTATTGTAGTGCTAGCATTATTAATATAAATGGTTAGACTACTTACATTATTTAAAAGAATACCGTTTGCAATACTTTGATTTGCTACTAGGCCTGGGGCTATGCTTGCGTTATAATTAGCATCTGTTTCATCTACAAATTCCGTATTTAATGTTATGTTATGACTATTAGCCCAAGCTTCTACTTCACTTACGCTTGCGCCAATGAATGTTGGCATAGTTTCTAGTTTTGTACCAGTAGTTATGCCTTCACCGGTTATTTTTGTAGTATATTCTTCATTGGCATTAAATTCAAAGGTTTTAATCATTTCGTGTGATTCTATTTCTAAATTTTCTTTCATTAATTTGGTGATGGCTTCTAGAGATCCAGGATAATAACCAATTGCTGATGTAAAGCCACCATTGTTGCTTAATCTTACAGGAAGACTATAATATTCTAAATATGTTTTTTCAATAGTTAAGAATGATCCTTCACTTAATGAGTTACTAATCATTGATTTTAAAACATCATAGAAAGATAATATTTGTTCTGTTGACATGTTTGTTGTAATATTTTTAGTAATAGAATTTAATATATCTTCTAAATTTGTTAAGTTTTCCATACTTGATGCTTTTTTAGCAATAGCTTCTACTACTTGTTGTTGGTGTCTATTACGGTCAATATCACTTTGTAAATATAAGTGTCTGCATCTAGCATAGGCTAAAGCCGCTTCTCCATTAATTGTTTGTAATCCGGGGTCTAGATAAATCATGCCACTTGCACTTGTATTGCGATCACTGTTTTGTTCACAGAATTTTCCACCACAGTTTACCCCATGATTATAATTAAAGTCAGGAGCTTCAATATCTACTTCGATACCCCCTAGAGCGTCTACTAAATCTACGACACCTTTAAAGTTTATTTTGACATAATAATCGATGGTTATATCTGTTAATTGCTCTACGGTGTCGATAACACAACTAGTTCCATAAGCAGCACTAGAATTTATTTTAGCATGTCGGTTATTATTACAAGCGATAGGAACATAGGTGTCTCTTGGAATAGAAAACATAGTGGCATTTAAAGTATGAGGATTGAATGTAATTAACATTAGAGTGTCACCATTAAAGGCGGCATTGGCATTTAGACCATCTGTTTCACTATCTACTCCCATTAAAAGAATGGTAAATGGTTCGTCTAGTTTTTTATTACTAGTTAGGGTTGTATCTTGATTTTCCATTTCTTTACTGTAAGAATAAGCAACGGAAGTGTTTTCTAATCCTTCAAAATCTCCGCCAAAAATTGTTAAATAATTACTTGATAGGAAAATACCATCTACTTCTTTATTTAATAAATCAGAGATCATTTCATAATAACTTGAATATTCTGTAACTTCATTTTTTGTTAATTCTTCTTTTTCAATTAATTCTTTGGCTAATTTATTTCCTTCAATATCATCACTGTTATTAATCATACCTAATATGCTGTCTTCATTAATTTCTGTGCCATTTAATACAACTAAATTTGTGGTATAAGTGATATATTCTTTTTCGCCTATATTTGATATACTAGTATATACCATACTAATATAGTAGTTAGCAAAACTAAAGATGATAGCTAAAATAATGGTAATAGCTGTTGTTATTGCTATTGTAATATGTTTTTTTAATATTAAATTAATTAAATTCCACAGGAAATACGCTAGTAACCAAATACCAAAAATAACTATTACTATTACTCTAATAGCAGTTTCAATACCGGATAGGCTCATTAAATTTTTTATTAATAAAATATAACTAATTAAATATAAGATGAATGCTATAAAGCAAATAGTTAAAAATATTTTATTAGTTTTTTTTAATTTGTTTAATAATGTTTTCATTTACAACCCTCATTTTTATGATTACATATATTATTATATAATATATTTTAAATAGTTGCAATTTAAATATTTACTTTACATCATTTTACTGGTAATTTTAGGGTAATATGTTGTTAATTAGACGTAAATAGTTTATAATCTCATCTTTGACACTTTAAAAGAAGCAAAACCTCCCAATCCCTTTATTTATCAGAGTTTGAGAGGTTTTAAATT
>CALVQM010000057.1 GCA_944358125.1 uncultured Bacilli bacterium | reverse complement strand
CAGTCAAAAACACAAAAAAGTCTAGCTTTTAAGCCAAACTTTTTAAAATCGACTGATAATATTATTCGACTGATAATGTATAAGGATCGCCAGTTGTTCCACTACCACTAATGGCGATGGCTGATTTCAGATTTATAACTGGGCGCACACCATACGCGCTAGTAACGCTGCTGCTGTCGAGGCCGCCAAACCAATTCACATCGAACACGCGAGCATCGCTGCCGTCAAAGCGACACGGAGACATGGTCCAATAATTGATTCCTACATCTAAATAGCTATTTCCACTTCCTGCTAATACATATTCATCCGCTGTTAATAATCCGATTGGATACGTTAAGGATTTATTCCCTGTACTACTATCCGTTGTTGTGTAGATATCTCTACTATCACTACATTGTAAACTTGGATTGTTATTACTATCTAATCGGATATAAGCCCCATAATATGTAGCAGTTGTGCCTGTTCCTCCTGATCCATTACTACTACTACCACTGGTACTTGGTGTCCGATCTCCGCAGAATCCGGCATTTCCATCAATATATTCTGCTTCATCCGCTAAGTTATTTTGATACCATGTATTTAAAGATGAACTACTAGATGCTCCTAATATAGTACTATTCGTTCCAGTTCCGTGTACCTGTCCACTTGTATACTTGAATCCTACATACATATTATTATTATACGAACTATTGAATGCACTTGTTCCTATTTGTGTTCCTGTTCCTGTGGTATTTGCACTGGTTCCTTGATATATCATCCGAATACTTCCATCTCCATTAATCCTTATGATTCTCCACCAAAATTCTCCAAACTGTACCCAATTATTTGGATTAGCTCCAGTGTAGTAATAAGTAACTCCTTGTCCATTATTAGTCCAATCTGTTGTTTGTCCTGTTGGTCTATTAGCACTTGCTAATATATAATTTGCTGCTTCTCTATCTGACTCTGTACTTATCTCTTTACTAATCTCTCCTATATTTCCTGCTTCATCTATTACTTGTACTTTTATTGAATAGTCTGTTCCACTTTCTAAGTTATTGAAAGTATATGTGTAGCTACTATCACTTGAGTTGATTGTTTCATAACTACTTCCATTATCACTACTAAATTTATACTCTGTAATTCCACTATAACTATCACTTCCATTTACGGTGATACTTATACTGGTTTTATCTACAGTCTCACTTGCTATGGTTACTGTTGGATTTTCTCCATCTATCTTGTAACCTAGACTACATCCTTCTCCTGTTTGATTATATCCATCTGTTATTCTGACACATATTTTTTGTTCATTTGCATTATTATCTAAATTAACGGTGAAGAAGTTATCACTTAAGGTTGGTGTTGTATCAGGGATACAAGTATCACTTGTGGTTGTACAATACTCTACTTCATAATCTTCTGTATAACTAGTTATATTACTAGTTACACTAGCACTTTTATACCATCCATTTGATCCTTCTGTAGTATTTCCAACAAATATCACACTTGGTGTTGGATATTCTCCATTGCTCTCTACTTTGATTGTTCCACTTAATGTACTTCCTATATCTGCATTCTGGGCTGTATCTTGATTGGGATATTCGATTACGACATAATAATAAGTTATTGTTCCTTCTGGTGAAGTTACTATTACTTCATTATCCAAAAGAGTAGTTTTTCCATTACTTATGGTTCCACTTTTTATTGGACTTCCTAAACTTGTTATATTATTACCACTACACTCTTCATAATACATCATAGCACCACTCACTACTTTGGTTGTTGGTGTACAACTATAACTTACATCTATATTTTGATCTACTTTATAGATAGTATAATTGATTGGTGTTTTAAATGTATTTGTTCCCTCAAATATTACATTATAAAGTAAGGGACTATTTTCTCCTGTTCCTGTTACTTTTATACTTGCTATGGCTGTATGTCCGGGATATATATCTGTTTCACTAAAACTAATATTTCCATCTCCAGCAATTCCTTCTGATGATATTGTTGCAGTATCTACACTACTTATACTACCATTTCCTGTAGTACTAGATGTAGCAGTAAAAAACGCATAAGATAGTCCTGAAGAAAGTAGTAATACTCCTACTAAATATAATGCTAATACTTTCTTATTTTTTAAATGTTCTAATATCTTTTTCATACCCAACTCTTCCTTTACATAAAGCCCATTTTATAACATAATAAAAATAATTTCATTATGTTCGACAAAACTTGTCAAAACTTCCTATATAGTTATATTATAACTATCACTTATTATAACAACTATACAATAATATTTAGAAATAGTCAATATATAACTATGACTAAAATTAAAAAAAGAAGCTATTTTTTTAAAGCTTCTAATTTAGCCGTTTTCTCTAAAATAATTTCTTCTGATCGATAATTTAGAGCTAACCCAATTGTAAATATATAAGAAAGTAAATAAAGCCAAATCATTAATACAACGATACTTGCTAAATTCCCATATAATACTTCATAATTAGCTACATAAGTAGTATATAAGGAATATATATAAGTTATTAAAACAAATCCTACCGTTGTAAATATAGCCCCTTTATTTACTAAATGACTTTCTATCTTTTTATCTGGTGCCATTGTAAATATAATCTTAATAAATAAGAAGATAATAAACCAAGATACTGGACCTTTAAGTACACTTATTACTAATGTAATATTTGTAATAATATTATCACTAATATCCATTATTTGTAACATCTCAATAATTTTATTACCAAATACACTAAATATAAGTAAGAAAACAAATAATAAAATAATAATTAAAATCATTAACAATGATTTTAATCTTCTTTTCATAAACTTGGAATTCTTTATTCCATAAATCATATTAGAACTAGTTATAACACTTGCTGCTCCATTACTAGCAAATAAATAAGCAATAATAAGTGTAATAAAGAAATTCCAATCAGCACTCGCTATTACATTAGTTCCCAAAAGCATATCTGCAAATTCTGAACTAAACGATTGTGTAATAAAATCTCTAATAAACCCCAAATCAAAATTAAAAAAAGAAGCAATAAACGAAAGTATCGTAAGCGTAGGTACAATTGAAAGAACAAAAGAAAAAGCTAAATGACCAGGCAAAACCCCCATTTCTGGCTTCTTAATAATTTTAAAGAAATTACTAGCTCCCCTTTTTATTTTCTCATGCATTTTCTTCCTCACTCTTCTTCTTTTGCTTCTTCATCTCATCAGTAGCTTCTATTATTGCATCTTCAATTGTCTTAACACTATCATTAATCATTGAATAACCAAATTCAGCCCCATATTCATATGGTAATTTCTTAAATTCTTTATTTAATTTATGAATATAGTTAGTTACTTGTTTTTGACTAAATCCAACTAAATAAATTAAAAATTCATTACCATCTGTCCTCATAATATCACTATTATCAAGCTGGGTTTTAATTAAAATATTAGCCGCTGCTTTAATTTGCTTATCCCCTTCTTCATAACCCAAAGTATCATTAATAAACTGAATGTTATTAAGATCAATTACAATCATAGTTTGTGGATAAACAGTATTATTATTCCAATTATGAATATATTCATTCAAATAATTTCTATTTTTAAGACTAGTTAATTGATCAATAAACTTCATCTTATTATCTTTCTTTATTCTTTTAGCAATCTTTACCCTTTTACTACTCTTATAAAAAATAATAAATATTACAGCAAATACAAATAATGTTAATAAGATATATTTAGCAAGTGTTCCTAATACACTTCCGGTTTTAACTGTCATCGAATGACTATACATACCATCATATATTACTTCATTATTATCGATTACCATAGCATATTTACTAAACAACTTATAAAAAGCACTATCTGTTTTTGATTTAAAACTATATGTATTATCAAGTGAATTATTATATCTTTCTGTATAATTAGATAATATACTACCAGAATATAAATCAAAAATATTTTTATCAATTACAATAATTTGATTTTGTTTATTTAATTTTCTTAAATCTCCTTCATCTTCATAAGTTTTAATATCTATTCCTTTAATACTCTTTAAATAATTATGTAACAAACTATTTTCTTGTACATAAACTGTTTGTCCCACTAAACTATTAATACTATTAACAACCAAATTATTTTCACTACTAGCTATAACACTATAACGTACAATTAAATTAGAATTTATATCATAATAATTATCACTTAAATTATAATAATTAAAATATAAATCCACATCTCCATTATTTATAGCTCGCTCAAAACGATTTAAATTCCTATATTTTGTATAATTAAATTCTATATCACTAAATTCTGTAAAACGATACAAATACATAGCAATAATACCTCCATAATTACCACTCATAATAACTTCATAAGGACTATTATTGATAAACCCATAATTATAAGTTACACTACGCATCGCATCTATTTCAGTATCACTTATCCCCAAAGAAGTAGTAAACAAACTAAATTGTTCTCTTTTTAAATAAGCATCTAAATTATCTTGATACCAATTATTATAATATTTCTCTAATATACTTGTTAATGTATCATCTGCCCCTTTAATAACATAATAAAACTTAATATCTGATAAATGATAATTAATATAATAATCATTTATAAGTATTTGATCTAAATAAATACTTAAAGGAACAATCATATACTCTATATCTTCATTATCATTAAAAGCTTCTAATAACTTTTCACTATCATCATATTGGGTTAAACTTATATTATCAATATCTTCTAAAAAATTACTAATATAAGATGCATCAGTATTAATAACTCCAATATCCATACCAGCTAAATCTTGATAATCAGCAATAACTTCTTCTTCTAAACCTACTAAAACATAATGATCCGTATAAAAAACAAAATCATTATCACTTAAAGTTTGACTAGCTCCTAAAGTAAGTCCACTCGTATTTTCTCCATAATTAAAAGTAACTGGATTAATATCTAAACTATATTCAGTTTGAAAATCATTTAAAAATTCATAAAATACTCCTGCCCCTGTATTTCCAAACAAATTAACATTATTAATAACATTAATATTTTGTACAGTATTAATATTATCATTAATCCAACGACTCTCACTAGCTGTAAGTTTATTTTCATCTGTTAAAACCCGGTACGTAATTAGACTAATTAATACTACAGCAATAATAATAACAATAGTTATAACTACACTTTTTTTATTTTTCATAACAACCTACTCTTCGCTAACTTCTTCCTCATCATCTTCAATTGGTGTATTATTATTCCAAACAATACCACCTGTACCTGATACATTTTTAGCTCCAATGAGTTTAAATCCTTCCGCATCTTCTGTATCATCAGCTTCTATCATATATTCTAAATCATAAAAACTAAGTATCTCTTCACTAAAATAATCAAGACTGGCTAGGGCAATACTTTGTCCTTCAACTAAAGTTGTTGCCGGTGCAAAAGTAATTGTAACATAAATAACTTTTCCACTAACTCGTATAGTTGCTTCTTCTACTATTTCATTTTCTTCTATTTGGGATATTATTTCCTTTTGCATATCTTCTTCAAACGGATAGTCTTCTATTCCCTCTAATCTATCTCCATATTTAGAACTAGAATCCCCTACGAAATACGTAATAACCACAACACTAATTGCTACTAAACAAGCAACTAAAATAAAAAGTAACACAAATAAAACACTATTTTCCTGCCATACTTTTTTTAATTTCTTCATTTTTTATTCACCTCATAGCAAACTAATTATATCATTATTTAACGAATAAGACAATTTATAATTATTTTACAATTATTGACAATAAAAATTGTAAATAGTTTACAAACTATCTACAATTTCTTTGAATTTTTCTTCATTCCAAATAGTTATTCCCAGCTCTTGGGCTTTCGTATATTTACTTCCTGGAGCGTCTCCCACAATTACTACATCTGTTTTTTTACTAACACTGTCAATACATTTACCCCCATAAGCTTCAATTAACGCTTTTGCTTCATCCCGACTCATAAAACTAATCGTACCTGTAATAACAAACTTTTTATCCGTAAAATTCTCATTGCTTTTAACTTCTGCTCCTAAATATTTCATATTAACACCTAAATCTTCTAAAGTATTAATTAAACTAATATTAGCCGGATTAGCAAAATAATTAACAATATTTTTAGCTAAAATATCACCAATATCCCGAATACTAACTAAATCTTCATAAGTAGCATTACTAATATTATAAATATCTTTAAATATACTAGCTAATAATTTAGCATTTTTAGCCCCAATTCCTGGTATACCCAAACCAAAAATAAGTCTTTCTACACTATTTTGTTTACTCTCCTCAATAGCTAGTAATAAATTAGTAACTTTCTTTAAGCCATAGCCTTCTAATTCAATAATATCTTCTTTATGTTCACTTAAATGATAAAAATCCGGAATTGTGCGAATAAAGCCTTCATTATAAAAGTCCTCAATTATTTCATCACCTAAACCATCGATATTCATTGCATTACGACTAGCAAAATGGATTAAACTTTCAATATTCTTTTTTGGACATTCATCATTAATGCAAAAATAATCAACATTACCTTTTTTAACTAAATTACTTCCGCATATCGGACAAGTATTAATCATTTCAAATGGCTTTTCTGTTCCGATACGTCTTTCTACTTTTGCTTCTACTACTTCCGGAATAACATCACCAGCTTTTTTAATTGATACAATATCTCCAATACGAAGATCTAAACTCCGACAGTAATCTTCATTATGGAGGGTAGCTCTCCTAATCGTTGAACCCATAACTAAAACAGGTTCTAATACCGCATTAGGCGTTACTTGTCCTGTCCTACCTACCGTAAATTTAATATCGATAAGTTTTGTTAATACTTCTTCTGCTGGAAATTTATAAGCTGTAGCCCATCTTGGATATTTAACCGTCGAACCAAGTTCTTGTTGCATTCTTATATCATTAACTTTAATAACAATACCATCAATTTCATAAGGAAGCGTATCTCTTTTTTCGGTATATTCTTTTATATATTCAAGTATACCATCAATACCACCAACTAATTTAGATGCCGGATTAACTTTAAAACCTAAATCTTTCATAAATTCTAAAGCTTCATAATGGGTAAATATGCCATAATCAATTGGATTAGGCAAATGATAAATCCAAGTATCCAAATGTCTTTTAGCCGCTACTTTAGGATCCAATTGTCTTATTGAACCAGCTGCTGCATTCCTTACATTTTGTAATTTACTTTCCCCATTCTTCTCTCTTTCTCTATTAATTTTTTCTAATGTTGCTTTATTCATGTAGATTTCTCCACGCACTTCAATATCAATATCGCGTCCTAAATCAAGAGGAACAGTTTTAATTGTTTTAACATTTTCGGTTATATCTTCACCTGTTACGCCATCTCCTCTTGTTGCCGCAAACTTAAGTTTACCATGTTCATAATGAAGTGATACACTTAATCCATCTATTTTAAGTTCACACACATAAGTAGGTGTAAAACCAGCATTTCTTATTCTCTTATCAAAATCCCTAATTTCTTCTTCATTAAAAACATTAGCTAAACTAATCATTGGAATAGCATGAGTTACTTTATTAAACTTATCAATGGCCTCTCCCCCAACCCTTTTAGAGGGACTATTAGGATCAGCTAAATCTGGATATTTTTCTTCTAAATTAATAAGTTCTCTTAAATATTTATCATATTCTTGATCCGTAATAGTTGGATTATCCAAATTATAATACTCATAATTAGCTTGATTAATAATTTCGGTTAATTCTTTTATTCTTTTTTTAGCATCTTCCATTTTATTCCCAAAGTTTATTTGGATACTCTCCCTTCTTTATTAACTCTCCAATAGATTTTTTTAACCCTTCTAAATCTTCTTTATAAGTAACCCCAAACCAAGAACTACTAGTAGTAACATTCCTTAAAACAATATTCCCATTCTTAATATTTTTTTCTATAACATCTGGTAATAATGCTTCATTAGCAAGAATATATTCATCATCATGTAAAAAATACTCCCTAAATGCTTCTTCTAAATATTGATAAAAAGTATGCTTAAAAGCAAATACATTCATAGATACTTCTTGATCTAAAGAAATACTAAACGCTTCTTCACCACTTAATGGTTCTGCTAGAGCATACCCATCTTTAGTCGTAATCTTACTTTCTACAAGTTCGCTAATCATACCATCATGAACAAAACAAACTGCTCTTTTAACACTTCCAAACAAAGAAGCCGTTTTAATATAAGGAAAAGTAATAGACGCATAAACATGATCATTTTTTTCTTCATCTAAAAACTTGCTTGCTTGTAAATAAGCATCATACCCATAAAAATCATCAGCATTAATAACTACAAAATCACCATCTACATAATCTTTCGTACAAAGTACAGCTTGTACTGTCCCCCATGGTTTCGTACGTTTTTCGGCTAGATACTTCTTACTTGGAATATCCTCAATTTCTTGGAAAGCATAAGCTACCTTTATCTTATTTTCAAGTCTTCTTCCAATAGTCTCTTTAAATATTTCTTCCATTTCTTTTTTTATAACAAAAACAACTTTTTCAAATCCTGCTCTTTTAGCATCATAAACTGAATAATCAATTATAAATTCTCCATTAGGACCAACTGGTTCAATTTGTTTTAACCCCCCAAAACGACTACCCATACCAGCAGCCATAACAACTAATGTCTTTTCCATAAATCCTCCTATTTCACTAATTATATCAGCTTTAAATAAGAAGAGCAATGAATTTTCCACAAAAATTGATTTTTGTCAAGACATAATGACTAGAAATTGCAAAGTTAAATAATCGTCGATATGGCGATTTTTTAACATTTTG
>CALVQM010000056.1 GCA_944358125.1 uncultured Bacilli bacterium | reverse complement strand
CAGAGATATATTATACAATATATTGAGGTATAATTTTAACTAATGATAAGGTATAATTTTAAAAAAGGATTAACATTTCTTTACTTCTAATTGTAAAATAATAAATTTTATGTTATTATGATATTAGACTAAAAGGAGTAGGTTAGTGTGGCTAAATTAGATGCACATTTTAAAGTGGATTATACCAATGCTTTAGCTAACGATAAAGCCATATTCAAAGGAAACAAATATCGTATTACCATATTAAGTGAACGCTTAATTCGTTTTGAATATGCCCCAGATGGTAAGTTTTTTGACCACCCAACGGAATTTGCTCGTTTCCGTAATTTTAGTGTACCCGAATTTCAAGTAGAAGAAAATGATAAAACAATAGTCATCCAAACCAAATATTTTGTTTTACAATATGTTAAAGAACGTCCCTTTGTAGGCCCTAAATATGCTCCTGATCAAAACTTAAAAGTAGGACTTATGAATAGCGATAAAATATGGTATTTTAATCATCCTGAAGCCCGTAATTTTGGTGCTACCAAAGTATCTTTAGATAAAGGAATAAGAGGCCCTCTAAAAAGGGGATTATACTCAACTGATGGTTTTGCATCTTTTGATGATTCAAAAAGCTTAGTATTTATGGAAGATGGCTTTTTAGTAAAACCAACTACCAAAAGGGTAGATACATATCTTTTTATTTATAGAAGAGACTTTGGTCTATGTTTAAAAGATTATTTTACTCTAACAGGACTTCCTCCTCTCTTACCTAGATATGCTTTAGGTATATGGTGGAATAGGGATATGATTTATTCTTTTGAAGATACCAAAAAATTAATTAAAGCTTTTAACCAACACAGTATTCCAATATCTGTATTACTTTTAAATGAATTTTGGCATTTAAAAGATAAAAGAGATCTAAATAAATTTAAAACTGGCTTTACTTTTAATCCCGAACTATTCCCTGATCCTTATGCGTTTACAACTTACATGCACGAACGTGGCGTCCGTATAGGTATTAACATGGATCCTGTAGAAGGTATTGGCGAACATGAAGAAAATTTCCGGGTTATTCAAACCGAACTTGGGCTTATTAACACCAGACGTATTCCTTTTAATGTCTTTGATAAAACCTTTGTTACTATCTATTTTAATCACTTAATTAAGCCCCTAGACAGTTTAGGTGTTGATTTTTACTGGATTGATTACAATTATGATTTTGACTCCATGCGTGCCCTAAATCATTATCATTTCCTGAATTATTTAAAAGATAATCACAAAAGACCATTCCTTTTTTCTCGTAACAACTTAATTGCTAGTCATCTTTATGGTGCTCATTATTCGGGTAAAACAAATGTAGGCTTTGACACACTAAATTACTTACCAAGTTTTAATTCTAGTGCTTCTAACTATGGCGTGTCTTGGTGGAGTCATGATATCGGTGGCTTTAAAGGTGGTATGGAAGATAGTGAATTATATATTAGATATATAGAATTTGGCTGTTTTAGTCCCATCTTTCGCCTAGCTTGTGATCGTGGCCACTATTATAAAAGAGAACCATGGAAATGGGATATTAAAACCTATACAATTGCCAAAGATTATTGTCATTTAAGACAAAGATTAATACCATATTTATATACTGAAAACTACAAATATCATAAAACCGGACTTCCTCTAATCCAACCTTTATATTATAGTTACCCCGAAGTATATGATGAACCAGCCTATAAAAATGAATATTATTTTGGTAGTGAACTTTTAGTAAAAGCGATAACTAAAAAACAAGATAATATCATGAACCGTTGTGTTGAACAAATATTTTTACCAAAGGGAACATGGTATGATTTCAAAACCGGTAAAAAATTCCCAGGTAACAGAAAATATGTAGCTTTCTATAAAGATGAGGATTATCCAGTCTTTGCCAAGAGTGGCTCTATCATTCCTCTTGCTATACTAGGTGAAAATTTAAATGATCCTAATCCCCCAGAAAGTTTAGAAATACATGTTTTCCCAGGAAGAAGCAATATTTATAAGTTATATGAAGATGATGGCTCATCTAGATTAAATGAAGAAGGCTATTATATAATAACAGCCATAGACTATAACTATTTAGCTAATAATTATACGTTAATAATTAGACCAATTGAAGGAAAAACAGGTATTATTCCTCCAACTAGAACTTACAAAGTACGCTTCCGTAACACCAGAGAAGCTGAAGATGTTAAAGCCTACATCAATGATACAGAAATACCTATTGAAGTATACACAGAAGAAGCCGACTTTGTTGTCATTGCTAAAAACATTCCTACCACTAGTCAATTAACTATTAACTGCAAAGGTAAAGATATTGAAATAGATGCCGTAAGATTAATTAATGAAGATATTAATTCTATTATTAGTGATGCCAAAATCAAAACTAATTTAAAAGAAAGTATTGCTACTATTATGTTTAGCAATATGGAAATTAACAAAAAAAGAATTGAAATACGGAAATTAAAAAGAAAAGGCTTAAAAGATGTTTTTGTGCGTATGTTCATAAAACTACTTGAATATGTTTCCGAAATTTAGTAAAATAAAGCTAATACGTGGAAGAAAAGAGTAGTAATAAAACGTCTTTTATAGAAAGTTCGTGGTTGATGGAAACGAATAAAGATAATTATGAACTTGCTTTTTTGAGTAGTGGGGTAGTTTCCTTAAAAACTATAAAAAGATATAAATAAAGGTGGTACCGCGTATTTTACGCCCTTGTCTGGTACTACCTTTTTAATTTAAAGGAGGATTATTTATGAATGAATATTTATTATCATTTTATATCTTTATTATTTTATTTATTATTGTTTATCTAGTAGATTATTTCCTGATTAATAAACGAAAATTAAATTTAATAAAAAATAAAGGTATAACCAAAAAAGGTAAAAAGAAAAAAATTAAAAATATTAGTGAAGTAGATTATTTAAAAGCTAAATTTAAATTAAAAGATAAAGAACTAAATTTAGATAGTATGATTATTATAATATCTCTCATAAATGCTTTTATTATTTCTTTAGTATCAAGTATTGTTATGCTACTTCCATTTGCTATTATGTGGCAACTAATTATTGCTTTTGCCTTATTATTTGGTCTTATTTATTCTTTATATGAAATATATGGTAGACATTTAAAACACAAGGAGGAAAGAAAATGAATTTTAACGAGTTAGAAAAAAAATGGCAAAAATATTGGGACGAACATAAAAGTTTTAAAGCTATAGATGAAAGTAATAAAGAACCATACTATATTTTAGTAGAGTTTCCTTATCCATCAGGAGCCGGTCTTCATGTTGGTCATGTAAGAAGTTATACGGCCCAAGATGCTTTAGCAAGACTTAAAAGAATGCAAGGAAAAAATGTTTTATTTCCTATGGGTTGGGACGCTTTTGGAGCTCCAGCTGAACAGTACGCTATAAAAAATCATATTCACCCAAAAGAAGCTGTCAAAGAAAATATTAAAAACTTTAAACGACAAATGAAAACTCTTGGTTTTTCTTTTGATTGGGATCGGGAATTTTCTACTACAGATCCGGAATATTACAAATGGACCCAGTGGCAATTCCTAGAGTTTTACAAACATGGTATGGCTTACAAAGCAACAGTGCCAGTAAATTGGTGTCCTAATTGTAAAACTGTTTTATCTAATGAAGATGCTGCTGGTGGCGTATGTGAAAGATGTGGAACTCAAGTTGTTCAAAAAAATAAAAGCCAATGGATGCTAAAAATGAGTGAATATGCGGAAGACTTATTAACTGGACTTGATGATACCCATTTTGCTCCTAAAGTAAAATTAGGTCAAATTAACTGGATAGGTAAATCAATTGGTGCAGAAGTAGATTTTAAAGTAGATGGACACAATGAGTCATTTACGGTTTTTACAACCAGATGCGATACACTTTTTGGAGCAACCTACTGTGTTTTAGCACCTGAACACGAATTAGTAGATAGTATTACTACTCCTGAACATAAAGTCGAAGTTAAAAAATACAAAGAAGCTTGTTTACTTAAAAATGAATTGGAAAGAACGGAATTAAATAAAGAAAAAACTGGTGTCTTTACAGGTGCTTATGCCATTAATCCTGTTAATAACAAAAAAATACCTATATACATAAGTGATTATGTCCTATCTAGTTATGGAACGGGTGCTATTATGGCGGTACCGGCTCATGATAGTCGTGACTATGAATTTGCCCGTTTATTTAATCTAGAAATCATTCCCGTACTTGACGGTGGCGATGTTTCTAAAGAAGCTTATGAAGGTGATGGCATTCATATTAATTCTGACTTCTTAAATGGTTTAAATAAAGAAGAAGCTATTAATAAAATGTTAGCATATTTAGAAGAACATCACTGTGGTAAGAAAAAGATTAATTATAAAATGCGTGATTGGATTTTCTCAAGACAACGCTTCTGGGGAGAACCAATTCCAATGATTTATTGTGAGTCTTGTGGTTGGGTTCCAATGAATGAAAGTGAACTACCATTATTACTTCCTGATGTAGCCGAATACGAGCCAACTGATAATGGTGAATCTCCACTTGCGAAAATTACAGACTGGGTAAATACAACTTGTCCAAAGTGTGGCCGACCTGCCAAAAGAGAAACCGACACAATGCCTAACTGGGCTGGTTCATCATGGTATTTCTTAAGATTTATGGATCCTCATAATAATAAAGAATTTGCTTCTATGAAAAATATGTTATATTGGAACAAAGTAAATTGGTATAACGGAGGAATGGAACATACAGCTAGACACTTATTATATGCTAGGTTCTGGGTTCAATTCCTATACAATATTGGTCTAGTCCCTAATAAAGAAATGATTGATACTCGTGTTAGTCATGGTATGGTTTTAGGTAGTGATAACCAAAAGATGAGTAAATCTAAAGGCAATGTCATTAATCCTGATGATATCATTCATGAATATGGTGCCGACACTCTCCGTGTCTATGAAATGTTTATGGGTGATTATGAACAAGACTCACCATGGAGTACGGCTTCTTTAAGAGGTTGCAAAAGATTTATTGATAAAGTAATTCGCTTGCAAGATAAAGTAATAGATAAAGATGAATATTCTCCTGCTTTAGAAGTAATTATTAACAAAAGTATTAAAAAAGTAGAATATGATTTAACGCATTTAGGATATAATACAGCGGTATCAACACTTATGATTTTAGCTAACAAATATGATGAAGAAACATCTATTACCAAAAAAGATTATCAAGTATTATTAACGCTCCTAAATCCTATTGCTCCTCATATAACGGAAGAACTAAATGAAGCTCTAGGTTTTTCGCCAATTTGTGAGTCTTCATGGCCAACTTATGATGAAGCTAAAACTATTGATAGCAACATAACCATTGGTGTTCAAGTTAATGGTAAACTCCGTGGGGAAATAAACATAACTAGTGATGATACTGAAGAAGAAATTAAAGCTAAAGCATTAGCTAGTGAAAATGTTAAAAAACACATGGAAGGAAAAGAACTAGTTAAAGTAATTGTAATTAAAGGAAAAATAGTAAGTATAGTTGTAAAATAAGCCTACCGCTTATTTTTTTGTTAATTTTACAAATAAAGTATAATATGATAGAATAGCAAATAAAAAGACAAAATATCACTATGAATTAAAAGATTTAACATATTTTTAAAAAAATACTAAAATAAGCTTGTATTTTATCCCATTTTTATGGTATTATTAAAATACGGTGATAGTATATGAAGATAAAGGATATTATCAAAAAACAAACTACCATAATAGCTATAGCAGTAATATTAGTTACGATAGCAGTAATAGGGGTAAGTTATGCCTTATTTTTTAGTGTAAACAAAAACACAGAAGATCAAGTTATAACTGCAGGCAATCTAGCCTTAACAGTATCAGGGCTAACAGCCGGACAAATAAGTGATACCATGTCGGAAACAGAAGGCCTTGCTTCTAATCCCATTACTTATACCGTAGAAAATACTAGCAGTAACTTACCAGCATCATATTCTTTGTATGTATATGGTGGTCTAAAAAAAGGAGATAAACCAGCCAATACCATTCCATTAGAAAGTATTATGTTTTCTACAGATGGTACAACAGCTAAAAAGTTAGTAGATCAAGACAGTGTTCAAACCGACAATAATCAAACAGCTTATTTAATTGATAGTGGAACCATTGCCGCTGGAAGTACTGATCCAGCTGGAAGTACTGATCCACCTAAATCATTACGAATTTGGATTGATGAAAGTCTATTATCATCAGAAATAGATGCGGGCAATTTAAATCTGCAATTATATATAGTTAGTGAAGTATATGAAGGATAACTCAAAGCAATTGAGTTATTTTTTTATTTTTTTCAAAAATTTTATTAATTGCTGTCCTTTTTAGTATATTTCACTAGTAAATTTGCGAATTTGTCTGCTCAAATTAATAAATTCACCGGTCAATTTAACTAAATTTGCTATTTGACTTTACTTTTAAAATAGTATATGATTAGCACATAGAAAAGAGGCGAACATATGTATAAGAGTAAAGAAGAAAATGTAGAGATATATTTTATCTGCTACAAAAAGGAAGAAATGGAGTTGGTAGAAAGTTATTATGACGAGGTATTAGATAGCCATTGTTGGTATTTTAATGCTTATTTAGCCTATAAGCATTGGTTAAAAAACTTCAAAGATTTAAGAGTTGGCGAATTAACTAAAGAACTATTAATAGTCGCAGCTAGCCGTTACTTAATTTACAAGATGGAAAATAACGAATTTAAAAATAATAGAGAAAAGAAAAAAATTACTCAAGACTTAAAGAAAATCCAAAAAGAGCTAGACTACATTATTCATGATGATCCTGTTCTAGCAAAATTATAAAATTTTTTAGTAAAATACACTATAATGTGATACAATATTAAGGTAGGTGATAATATGATAAATATATACAAAGTTGCAGAAAGCACTTTAAGTAAAACAGAAGAAATTAATAAAGGGAGTTGGATTGATTTAATTAATCCAACTCCTGAAGAAATACAACTAGTAACAACTAACACAGGTATTGAACGAGAAATTATAACCAAATTACTAGATGAAGAAGAACTACCCCGTATTGAAAAAAGAAACGAAGAAAGACTAATAATACTAGATACACCTTATGAAACTGATACTAATAAACACAAGTATAAAACCAATCCTTTAGGTATTATTTTAAGTGAAAAAGGTTATTTGTTAACTATTTCACTAAAAGAACAACCATTTTTAGATTATTTTAAAAACAGTGAAATCAAATTGCAAAATAAAAATAAAACTAATTTTATTTTACAAATATTTATTATGGTCGCAGCTATATACCAAAAAGAGTTAACAAGTATTAATGAATATATAAATAGCAAAGAAAAAGCTTTATCCAAATCGACAAATAATAAAGAATTACTACATCTTTTAAATGTAGAAAAAACATTAGTATATTTTATAACTTCTCTAAAAGCTAATGAAGTTGTTTTAGAAAAATTAGCTAAAGGACTTGTTTTGCCTATTTTAAAAGAAGATGAAGACTTATTAGAAGATGCTCTAATTGAGACAAAACAAGCGATTGAAATGGCTAGTATATACCGAGAAATACTATCAAGTATGACTGATACTTATGCTACTATTATTTCTAATAATTTAAACGATGTAATGAAATTTTTAGCTGGTATAACCATTGTATTTTCCATACCTACCATGGTCGCATCTTTTATTGGTATGAATGTACCTCTAGGTCGGATTGGCTCATCACCTATGAGTTTTATTTTCATAATTTTAATATCAGTATTATTATCATTAATTATTGCTTATATCTTAAAAAAGAAAAACATGCTTTAAAATAATAATTTAATTTATGGGTATAATAAATTATAGGAAGTGATAGTTTGAAAAAAGTTTTATTAAGTATATGTACAATATTATTGTTACTAATTGGCTGTTCTTTAACTTTCAAAGATGAAGAAATACCAAAACAAGAAAATACAGTAGAACCAGATGCCTCCCAAGAAGAAGTTAATCCTAAAGAAGAATGGATAGAAGATACTCTAGATAATTTAAGTTTAGAAGAAAAAATAGGGCAAATGTTAATAGTTTCTGATTATAATACTAGTATGACTGATGAATTATTAACTAACTTTAATGAAGTAAAACCAGGCGGATTTATTCTTTTTGGGGAAAATATTAAAAGTTATGAACAAACTACTAATTTAATTAAAGATATCAAAAATACTAGTAATATTCCTCTATTTATATCTATAGATCAAGAAGGTGGCAGGGTTCAAAGAATAAAAAAATTACCAGATACTACCGTTTCAATTATCCCTCCTATGTATAATCTAGGCTTAACTAATGATACTAATTTAGCATATGAAGTTGGAAAAGTAATAGGGGAAGAATTAAGAGTTTTTGATATTAATATGGATTTTGCACCTGTTCTAGACATTTATTCAAATCCTAAAAACACTGTAATTGGAAATAGATCATTTGGCACTACTGCCGAAATTGTAAGCAATATGGGTATATCATTAGCTAAAGGGCTAGAAAATACCGGCATAATACCTGTATACAAACATTTTCCAGGACACGGGGATACTTTAGAAGACTCTCATGCAACTTTACCTATAATTAATAAAACCAAAGAAGAATTAATGGATATGGAATTAAAGCCTTTTATAGAAGCTATAAAAAATGATGCCGAAATAATAATGGTAAGCCATTTAGCAGTGCCTAAAATTACTGGAAATAATACACCTGCTACTTTATCTAAAGAAACAATAACGGATTTATTAAAAGAAGAATTAGGCTTTGATGGTATAGTTATAACTGATGCTCTAAATATGAAAGCTTTAACTAATGAATATACTGAAGAAGAAATATATATTAATGCTATTAATGCTGGAGTAGATATATTACTAATGCCTGATTTTGATATAGAAACTATTAATATCATAAAACAAGCAATTACTAGTGCAGAAATTTCTGAAGAA
>CALVQM010000055.1 GCA_944358125.1 uncultured Bacilli bacterium | reverse complement strand
ATGAAAATGTTAGAATTAAAAGGAAAAGGTTTTATACCACTCCAAACAAGAGATGACTTAACAGACGATTTACACGCGTTTTTAGGCTTAAATACAGACACCGAGATAATAACCTATAAAAAAATTAAAGAAATTTATGATTTAACAGAAAATAAAAATTAGGTACGCATTTTTTTAAACATTTTAAAACCTCTCAAGCCCTCTTAAATAAAGGGATTGGGAGGTTTTGCTTTTTTCAAAGTGTCAAAGATGAGATTATAATATAATCCTGACTAAATTACAAGTATTTTAACGGTCAACTTCACTTTTTAATATTGCTCCCGGATAAGCATCAATCTCATACTAATATTCATAATAATTATAATCAAATTCTATTTCATAAGTTGTTCGATTATCATCAACATCTAACTCTACTTTATCAAATCCAATCTTCCAAATCCTAAACTATCCTAATTAATTAAAGTAAATATAATATCCATTACAAATAAAATAATCAAACCAACACCAACAAACCAAGGTATCTTCTTTTCTATTTTATTAATGAAAGGTAATACTAAATAAGTAATGAATGTTGCAAGTAATCCCCAAGCCAGAGATACTTCTAAACAGATATACTTTCCATAATTAAAACGCATATTAGTATAGTTCCAATAAGTACGATGAAAAATTGTTTCAATAAGCATACCTCCACTAAACTCTACTAAAGTCATAACTATTGTAATAATAATATAAAAAAGAACAACTTCCTTCCACTTCTTTAAATGAAATTGTTGCAAAAACTTATATACAATAACCATTAATAAGACTCCTATTCCATAAATAAAAGTCCAAGGTCCATATAAAATACCACTATTAAAAGTATCATTCGTAAAAATATTTAACAAGTTCTCAAACAAAAAACCAATAAAAGAAAAAATAAAGAAAATATTTACATAATACATATCTCCACCTACCTTATATAACCATTATGTACAACTCTTGTATCTTTAACCACAATAAATGCTTTAGGATCTAACTCTTTAATTAGCTTAACCGTTTCTTGCGTATTTTTACTCTTTACATCTACTATAATTAAATCTAGCTTATCCCGGTAATTATTTTTAAGAGCAATAATTGATAAGCCATACCCTTCTCTTCTTAAAGCATTGATTAACTTTGTATTATTTCTTTTGGTTGTAACTTCAATACTATTGACATTCCTTATAAACTTTCTAGACAAAAATCCCCCAATATAAGTACCAGTTGCATATCCTAAAGAATAACTAATAGGAATCAATATACTATCTATATTAGTATTAAGAGCTTTTCTAGCTGCTATAAACCAAACAAAAACTTCACAAAAAGCTAGTATCGGTGTTAAAATACTTTTCTTTTTCACCATAACCATCATTCGAAAAGTCGAAATTGATACATCAATAATTCTTGCTAAAAATATTTCCAAACAAACAAAAAGCATAATATCACCATTAATATTATGCCTAAAAAAAAGAATTACATAACTTTTAATATTGCCAATATTATTAAAATAAGTACTACTAAAACAATAAATATCGCTCCTAAATACTTATTATCTTTATGTTTTTTATAATCTCGATTAATAGGTTCACTACTATACCTATCACTTTTTAAATGCACTTCCAATTTTTCATTATCTTTATCTTGGCTAAATCTTTTTTGCTCTTTAATTTGCTCCTCATCCATCATTGCTCCACATCTTTTACAAATAAAACCATGACTAGGTAGTGCCGCCCCACACTTTTTACAAAACATATACATCACCACTATTATTGTAAACGATTTATTGCTATTTAGTAAAGGCATCACACATCATTTACAAAATATTTATATTTTTAATGATTAAGCTCTTTTAATACAGCAACTGTTATATCCCGAGCCATATTAGAAGCTTTAACACAGTTAATTTCATAATTATCTAAACCAGAATGAATTGGTGTATCCGTAATAGTTCGAATAACCATAAAAGGTACATTATTTACATAACAGACATGAGCTACACTAGCCGATTCCATATCTACTGCTAAAGGAGCAAACTCTTTATTTATTTTTTCTCTTCCCTCATCACTAATAAAAGCCTCTCCTGTTACAATTCTCCCAAAAAACACGTTCTCTATTCTTTCATTTAAAACTGCTTTTTTAGCTTTCTCAATTAAAGAATAATCTACTTTAAAAAACACTGAATCCATATAAGGATGAGACTCTGTTAAAATATCATCAGCCACATCATGATAACACAAATCAGTTGCTATAACCGTATCCAATATTTTTAAGTTTTGATCCATTGCTCCCGCTGTTCCGGCATTAATAATTAAATCAACATGAAAAGTATCAATTAATATTTGACTAGCTATCGCTGCATTTACTTTACATATTCCTGACTCTACAAGCACAACTCTCACTTGATCAATTTCACCTTCATGAAATACTAACATACTTTTTGATACTTTTCTATCCTTCTTTAACACATCTAAAAAGGGAGCCAGTTCCCTTTCACCAGCACAAATTATTCCTATTTTCATAAACACCACTCCTAACAATTAAATTTATACAGATTATACCATGATAATTCTACTTTACCCTTTTAAATCATTTAAACAAAATATAGCATAAAGAGGAATAGACTTAATTCCATTTTCAAACCCAAAATTTTTAACACTAAATCTAATCCCATATTTAGGCTTATATTTATCCATATAAACATTTAAACTTTTAGATTGAATACGGTTAGATGCTTTTACCTCAACAGGGATTATACCATCACAAGTTGTAAGTAAAAAATCAATTTCTGCATCCCCTTTACTTTTCCAATAAATAAGTGGGATATCCATAGTGTTAAATTCTTCAGCTACATAATTTTCCGCTATAGCACCCTTAAACATAAAATTAGTATCATTAACAATATCATTTACTCCAACATCACAAATACTATTAAGTATTCCAACATCACTATAATAAACTTTAAAAACATCTCTATTTAAATATACTTTTAAGGGAATTTCTACTTTTTCAGTATTATAACAACTAAGTATAATAGAACTAGCATTTAACCAATCTAAAGCTGTTTCAAATTTTCTTTTACTGGCATTTTCTTCAATTAATTTATACTGGAATTTTTTATTTTCTTTTGCAAGTTCTCTTGGAATACTTAAATATACTTTCTCTATCTTAACACTTTCAGCTTTATTAATAGTATATTTATTCATATCACTAATATACATTTCCACAATCGACTTTACAATATTTCTATTAAATTTAACAATATCTCCATCACAATCTAAATAATCTTTAATAGCTTCTGGCATACCCCCAACAATTAAATAATGTCTATAAAGTAAAAGAGCTTTTTCATGTAAATCATCCGGCATAGCGTTCATATTCTGGTAATGATAAATTATTTCTTCAATAAGCATATTTTGACCAATTGCCATAAGAAATTCTTTAAAACTCATCGGATACATATATTCTAAAACAACCTTACCAACCGGAAAAGAGGAATTAAACCTATTTAATTTAACACCAAGTAAAGAACCAGCACAAATAATTTTATATGGCTTATCACTTTCGCAAAAGTATTTAAGTGATGTAATAAAATTTTCTGAAACTTGAACCTCATCAAAAAAGAAAACAGTATGTTCAATATCGATTGGCCTTTCTAGTCTTATTTCAATACCACGAATAATTTCCTCCGGCTTAAATGTATTATTAAATAAAGATGTTATTTCTGTATCTTGCTCTAGATTAAAATACAAATAATTATCAAAATTATTTTTACAAAACTCTTTTAATAAATAAGTTTTGCCTATTTGTCTAGCTCCAATAACCATAAGTGGCTTGCTCATACCACTAATTTTCCATGAATTTAAAGCATCTTCAAATGTCCTTTTCATATTTTCTCCCACTTTCTATTAAGGATTTTAACACATAAAACCAAAAAATGCAACTTTTTGGCACCACTTTTTAAACAAAAATGCAATTTTTTGGCACGACTTTTTGAGTAAAGTTGCAACTTTTTGGCACATAACATCAAAAAATAGACTATTTCTAGCCTATCTTGATTTCCGCATTTGTATTTTATAAGCAATATACAAAGCTAGTCTATAAGGAGCAAAGCGATTAAAAAACAAAGTTAGTTTCATTAATAATGTTGGTACAATAATCATTTTCTTCTTCATTAATTTATCAATTGCATATTTTGCTACTTCATAACTACTAGCTTCCCTAATAGCAAACGTTCCATGTGCAACTTTGTTAAATTCAGTTGCTACTGGTCCTGGACACAAAGCACTTACTACTACTTGACTTTTGGAAACTCTTAACTCCTCATTAATAGCCATCGTAAGTTTCGTAATATAATTTTTTGTTGCATAATAAGTAGCCATTCTAGGTCCTGCCATAAAACCAGCACTAGAACAAACATTTAAAATGTAACCTTTATCTTTCCTTACAAAATCTTGTAAAAAGAGCTTGGTTAAAATATGATAGGCTACCACATTTAAATCAATCATTTTAAGTTCGGTTTCTATTTCTGTTTTGACAAATTCTCCAAACAAACCAAAACCAGCATTATTAATCAAAATATCAATATTCTTATTTTTTACTTTTTCATACAACTTATAATTATTTTGTACTATACTTAAATCCATTGAAATTACTGTAACATTCGTATCTAATTCTTTTTTTAACTCTAATAATCTTTCACGTCTTCTAGCAACTAATATTAAATCATAGCCCATCTTACTTAAAATACGGGCCATATCTCTCCCCATTCCCGAAGATGCTCCTGTAATAAGTGCTAACATAAGTCCACCTCAAAATTACTATTTCCCAAAAATATATTCTTATACTCTTTTTTGCAATACTTCAAGTAAAGCCGGAAGCATTTGTTTCTTTCTCGAAACTAAATCAGCAATATAAACTCCTTCATAAACATCTTTAAGATCAAAAGCTTCACCAATAATATCTCCAGCTTTCGAGTTATATATTACATAACTTCCATTCTTATAAACATCAGTTATAAACAGACAGCAACATAAATAATTACTACTTAACTCATCAAGTTTCATAATATAATCATCAATACGTTCTTCAATTTCATTAAAGTCCATTGTCATAACTTGAGAAATACCAAGCGTATTATTACCAACACTATAAGATTTAAAATCTTGATTAATTAAATCATTAACACTCATACCTTTAATACTTGATGCAGCCTTAAACATTAAATATCCATATTCATCAATATTTACTTTAGCCAATTTCGCAAGTTTAGAAGCCGCAAAAATATCTTCTTCCGTTGTTGTTGGTGATTTAAAAATTAAGGTATCGGATAATATAGCACTAAGCATCAACCCTGCTATATGACGTGGAATACTAATTTTTTTCTCAACAAACATATTATAAATAATTGTACAAGTACACCCCACTGGCATACTTCTAAAATTAATTGGCACATTTGTACCTATTGCTCCCAAATTATGATGATCAATAATCTCCGTAATTTCTGCTTCTTCAATACCAATAGCACTCTGTTCTAAACTATTATGATCTACTAAAATAACTTTTTGTTTATTATAATTATCCGCACTCGTAACTTTTAACAATCCTAAACATTCATTTTTACTATTTACGACTGGATAATGAGTATGTCCAAGTTTATTAGCTAAAGCAATAAAATCAGTACGATAATCTTTATTATTAACTGTAACCGGTTTAGCATTCGTATTAATTAAACGAATTCGATTACCAAGCATAACCCTATTAGCGGTCTCTAAACTATTATCTTCACTAATAATAACATTAATCTTATTTTTTTCAGCTTTCTTTAATAGTTTATTTGGTAAAACATGATTACCCGTTAAAACAATAAGTTTTACATGTGAAAGAATTGCATAATCAATTACTTTATAACGATCACCCACAATTAAAATATCTTTATCTCCTAAAGTAACTTCTTCTTGAAAAGTCTTACTTTGAAAAGATGCTACCATCACATTTCCTTTAATTGTATCATCAAAATGTAATAAAGCTTGACCATTTAAACTCTTAAGTATATGATTATACGTAGTATCAACTTTTTCTTTATCCCCACTAATTAAAAACTTTGCAATCTCTTTTAATGTAACAAACCCAACTAACTTTTTATTATCATCTACTAAAGGCATTGCTGTAACACTTTCTTTTTGCATTGCCAAATAAACATCATAAATAGAGTCATTAATATTAGCAATTGCTTTCTTATTATATTTTAAATCTTTAATCCTAACTTTTGTATCATTAAGATAATCTGGTTCTTTTACTTTAAAATAATCAATAGCAAATTTTGACTCATTATTTAAATGTCCTAAAACTTTAGCCACAGTATTCTTACCCATTTCATTCATCAGATAAGAAAGTGCAATACTAGCACATACACTATCAGTATCCGGATTACGATGTCCAAAAATAAACGTTTGCATATAACTACCTCTTTTTCTATTTTTACTTTAATTATTTTACCAAAAAAATAAAACAAAGTAAATATTTCTAAAAACGGATATTATTTTTTATAATACATAGTGACCCCAGGTTATTATGTATTTTTTTTGAATTGATGTATAATAGCAATTCAAGAAAGGAGGTGAAAAACATGTGGTCAAGTTATCAAGAATTATATAGAAATGTTGATAATGAGAAATTGCTAATTGATAAAAGATTAGAAATGGTAAGGTTTGCAAATGAAGAAGGAATAAAAAAAGCGGCAAAGTTTTATTCTTGTAGTAAAAATACAATTAAAAAGTGGTGTCGTAGATATGCTTTAAAAGGTTTATCGGGATTAAAGGATCAATCTAAAAAGCCAAAAAACAGTCCAACCAGAATCTCTCAAGAAGACATAACAAAAATAACAGAAGTAAGTAAGAATGCTAAAGAAAAGAAAAAGCATATAACGGTTAAAAACGTAAGAAAAACATCTGGTGTTCATAAGTATTCTGATGGTACTATAAACAGATATATAAATAAAGCTGTAGGAAAAAAGCGAAACAGAAAACATAATCCAATGACAGGTGGTGATGTATCTTGGAAGAAAAAATTGTTACCATGGCAACTAATACAAATAGATATTAAATATTTAACGGATATAGATAATTTGAAACCATATTTTGCAAATGAAACAAATAATTACAAAGGGATTAAATGTAAATATCAAATAACAGCCAGAGATGTAGCAACAGGAGCAAGTATTGTAGCCTATTGTGATGATAAATCTTTAAGTTATACAACTATTTTCTTAAATACAGTGTTATACCCTTTTTTAAAGCAATTTAAGGGGTTAGATTTAAAAAAAGTAACCATTCAAACAGATAATGGTGCTGAATTTACTAATCGATATAAAAGGACAAAGGGACAAGATCCAAAGAAGAGCACTTTTACTATATTCGTTGAAGATAAATTTAAAAGGCATAAAACGAATATACCAGCCCACCCAACAGCAGATAGTGATGTAGAAACATTTCATTGGTCTATCGAAAGAGATTGCCTAGCTTGGGATGACATAATAGATGATGAAACACTTATTAAATATACAACAGAATATATAAAAGAATATTTACAAACAGAAATAAAAACAAGAGGATATTCTCCCCTAGATAAAATAAAAGAGACATATGAAATAGATTCAATAATCTATCCAATGCCTCAAATACTAAAATTGTAGTCCCACCACAAACTACAACAATAGTATAAACCATTTTTCAAAAAATAGCAAAAATTCTTTGATACTTTCTTATAAGAAAGTATTCTAGCAAACCTTTCCTGGCTTCTTTGATTTCTTTCTTTTCCATAAAAGAAAGAAATGCCTGCACGGCGAGTGCAAATAAGAGAAAGGAAATATGACAATGATTATATTATTAAAAATTAAATTGTTTTTAGTAGATTTAAAACTAAAAAGATTGCAAAAACAATATAACAAATTACTAAATAAATATAAAAAAGAAGATTTTAGATTCTAAATTTACTTTTAAATTAGCAAAGTTTTAAAAAAATCGCCATATCGACGATTATTTAACTTTGCAATTTTTAGTCACTATGTCTTGACAAAAATCATCTAAAAACGGATATCTATAATACTACACTTTTACCATAAATACAAGTAAATATTCTATTCCAGCACATACTAAAAAAGAAAAATGCTTAATACAAATTTCTACATTTTTCTTTAATTTAACTTTTTTATTTCTTCTTTAGATAAACCAGTATATTTAGCAATAGTATTTATATTTAAGCCATCTTTAAGCATTTTCTTCGCTGTTTTCATAATGCCAGTTTTTTCACCTTTCATTAGGCCATCATCAAAAGATTTTACTTTTTCATAATCAATTTTATCTTGGAAGGTTGTTCCTTCTTTTTCTAAAAATTCATCAATATATTTTAGGGCTTGTTCCATTACTTCATCTTCCTTTCCAATTTCCTTCATTTCTTCATAACTTTGGGCATTCATGAATTTGAGCCACCTCACTAATCTTTCACTAGTTTCATTATATACGATATTCTTAACTAAATCAAGTCTTATTAAATACATTTCCATACATTCATCTTTATTAGATGGTGTATCTATTCTTCTTATAAAACTATAATCATTTACTAATTCTTCATTTTCTTTATGATAATTACCACTCATAAAGTTAATACTAATAACTTTTTTAGCTTGAGTATATTTTTGACCTTTTTTTAATTGGTTGCTATATAATTTCGAAAGATATGTAACACTTTTGTTAAATTCTTCTTTTCCAAAGTCTTTGTATTATGAGAAGAAAAAAATTATGAGAAGTTATGACTTAAACCCTTGATTTTACGGGATTTTTTTTAAGTTTTACTTCTCATAATATTTTTATTTGCTAAGTAATAGTTTTTAAATATTCTATAAGATCCTCTTTATATTCATCACTATATTTATCTTCAATATTTATATCTTTGCTATATTTAAGTATTTGTTCCTCTTTAATTTTAGGATTAGTTTTAGCATATATTTCAGTTGCTGTAATAGACGCATGTCCTAAAAAATCTCTTATATA
>CALVQM010000054.1 GCA_944358125.1 uncultured Bacilli bacterium | reverse complement strand
TTCTTTTTAAATTGTTTTCTTTTAGGTTGCTTCTTAGTTATTTTGATGTCAACACTTTTTTTCGTACTTTTATCCTGCTGTCGAACATCTTTTTGTTTGCATGATTTTTAATTTATGATATACTGGATATGAAAGAGGTGATAATTATGCAAGAAATGGTTATTTCTATTATGAATCAATTTGGCTATTTTGGTGTATTTTTTCTTATTGCTGTGGAAAATATTTTTCCTCCTATACCATCCGAAGTAATATTATTATTTGGGGGATTTATGACAACATCAACGAATTTAAGTGTTCTTGGTGTCATAATTGCGGCTACCCTTGGTTCATTACTCGGAGCAATAGTGCTTTATTTTGTTGGTAAGATTTTAAATAAAGAACGCTTAAAGAAAATTGTTTCGGGTAAAATAGGTAAAGTTTTGAGATTAAAAGCTAGTGATATAGAAAGTGCTGATCACTGGTTTGATACAAAAGGAAATAAAACGGTTTTCTTTTGTCGGTTTATTCCCATTGTAAGAAGTCTTATTAGTATTCCGGCTGGTATGAGTGAAATGGCTATGCCTAAATTTTTGATATATACTATTGCGGGTTCGCTAATTTGGAATTCCGTCCTTACCATTATTGGAGCTAAAGTGGGTGATAATTGGGAATCTATTTTAGGAATTTTTGATAATTTTTCCCATATTGTTTTAATTATTTTAATTATTATATTTGTCTTAATAGTAGGAATATTTTATTATAGGCGACTTCATAAAAAAAGAAAAAGCCAAAAGTAGGTGTTGCAAGTGAAAAAAGGTTTTGCCCTTTTAGAAACGATTATTGTTATTACATTTGTTAGTGTTTCCCTCCTTCTTTTATATGGGACATTTACAAGTATGCTTCTTAATCGCGAGAAAAATATAGAGTATGATGATGCTGCTAATATTTATAAAATGTATTATTTAAAAGAATATTTATTATTAAATGGTATGAATGATTATATGAATGCAAGTGATATAAAAGAGATTTCTTGTGCTGACTTTAATTTTACTAGCTGTCATACTTTATGGGATAAGTTTCATTTAGAGCATATCTATTTAGTTCCTTATAGATTGCGGGATTATAATGAAGATGATTATGCCAGTAGTTTTAATAATTATTTAGCTGCTCTATCTAATAGGGAAGATTATGATTACCGACTTGTAGGTGAATTTTTCTATGAAAATCAGTATAGTTATGCTAGTATTGGAGTGATGCGTGATGAATAAAAAAGGCTTTACGATTTTAGAGTTACTCATTAGTATTGCTTTAATATCCGTTGTTTTATTGCTCCTTTTAAGAGTTATGATGGCTTTAGAAGCTATTAATCATGATAAGAGTTATGCTAGTGATGATGAGATAGCTAGAACAGAAATTATCGGGAATATCGAACAAGATTTTTTAGATTATCATTTAAATGGTTTACAAATAAAGAGGCAAGATGAAAAAACGATACTAACCCTTTTTATGGATCAAGAAAAGACAATTATTATTGATAATAAATCCCTTACTTATGATAATGAAAAGTATTCTTTAAAAAGTACTAATGCGACTTATGGGTCTTGTCTTACTTATCAATATCAAGAATTAGAAAATGACTATTATCTAGTAAGTATTGTTATACCGGTTTATATAGATGGAGAAAATACGACAGTAAAAGATGATTTAGAGCTTACTTATTTAGGACTTAAAAATGAATTATCGAATTATCCTCGTCATTTTACTTGTTAGAAAATCATTATTAAAATAACACTAATTATGCTTTGCATAATCCGTCCCTTTAGAAAGTAAGAATAATTCATATTTGTATCTTCTAAAATAGCTTTTATTTGGGTATGGATACTTAATCCCCCAAAAGAGATTATGGCACTTGCTATAATTTCTTTTATTTGACTTAATATATTTAAAGAAGCCATTGTATTTAAGCCATTAGTTATTTCTAGGAAGCCGGAAATAATCGTTTTTATTAAACAATTATTTGGTAAGAGACTCGTTATAATAAATGTTAGAAGCATATAAAAAGAAATAGTTCCTAAAATCATTAAAAGGGTAGTAATACTTTTGTTAATGCTTTTTGTAAGAGTTATTTTCAAATTGGTTTTCAAAATGTTTTTATTATTTGCTATTTTAGGAGCTTTATTACGTATTAATATACCAATAATAATATTGGCTATATAATGACATAAAATAATTTTTAAGACAACCCTAGTATTAAATATAGTAGATAGCATAACACTTAAGAATAAAGGATTAGAAAAATAAGTAAAAGTTAAAAAGTGATTAGCTTCTTCCAAACTTATTTTTTCAAGTTCTACTAATTCTTTTAAAATGTAGGCATTACTAGGGGTACCACTTATTAAGCTCATAATAAAAACATAAGCTCCAAGCCCACTTGTTTTAAATACTTTTAAAAATAATTTATTAAATAATAAGTAGAAGTAATAGGGAATATTTAAGTTTATTAAAATATCATTTAAGATAAACATTGGAAATAGGGAAACAAAAACTTTCTTTAAAAATAAATTTACAGCTTCTATTATCACATTGGCTACTTCTTTATTATTTTTAAAAATAAAGATAAGACTTATAAAACAAAATAAACAAAAAGTAAAATCCATCAATTTTTTCTTCATAAAACCCTCTATATTTGATATAATTTATTAGGTGATATTAAATTGTTTACTAAAATATATGAGAAGATCAAAGAATTTATAAAAGAGAATTATAAAGGCTTAATTGCTATTGTTGTAGTATTTTTGTTGTTTATGATTGAACTTCCTTATTCGATTTATACTCCGGGTGGGGCAGTTGATTTAAATAAAAGAATTAGTGTAAATAATGGCTATGAAGCTGAAGGTTCTTTTAATATGGCTTATGTATCTATGGTAAGAGGCTCTATTCCTTTTTTACTTCTTTCCTATATTATTCCTGATTGGGATATTGTATCTTCTGATGAAATAACTATTGAAGGGGAAAATATGGAAGAAATGCTTGAAAGAGAAAAACTTTATATGCAAGAGTCTATGGATGCAGCCATTATTAATGCTTATCGGGCAGCTGGGGCTGATCTAAATATTACAGGTACAATTAGTGAAGTAAGTTTTATAGCCGAAGAAGCAGATACCAATTTAAAAATAGGCGATGAAATAATAAGAGCTAATCAAGTAGAAATCCATTCTTTAGATGATTTAAAAAAAGTTATTGAAGGATTAGATGAAAAGGAAAAAGTAAGATTAGATGTTATAAGAGATGATGAAGAAAAAGAATGTTTTGCTTATACTTATAAAACAGATGATGGTATGAAAATAGGAGTAAGTCTTTTAACTACTTATGAGTATACAACTGCCCCAGAGGTAAGTATTACTTCCAAGGCTAGTGAAGCTGGTTCTAGTGGTGGGTTAATGATGAGTTTAACGATATATAATAGTTTGGTTCCCGAAGATATTACGGATGGCAAGAAAATAGTAGGGACAGGTACTATTGATATTGATGGTAATGTAGGTGAAATAGGTGGCGTAAAATATAAACTTATTGGTGCAGTTAAAAATGATGCTGATGTGTTTATATGTCCCGAAGAAAACTATGAAGAAGCAATAGAGGTTGCTTTAGATAAAGATTATGATATTCCCATTATTAGTGTTAGTACATTTTTAGAAGCGATAGAAGCTTTAGAAGAATTAAATAATTAAATGAAGCTGTTTTGAAATTAAGTTATTCATTTCTTAACAGTTTTTTTATGAGAAAAACTCCAATTTTTCTGACTTTGTTATCTACTATTTTTTGTTTTAAAACTTTTTTTGCCACCTGACACCGTTCGACAAATTATGAGAAATAAATGTGGTAAGATAGATATTAAATCTTTATGAAAGAAGGACTCCATGCAAACGAAAATTTTTGATAATTTGACTAATGATATATTATTTAAATATGTTTTTAGTCATAAAGAAGTTGTTATAGACTTACTTACTGCTTTTTTTGATTATATTAAAACTCCTAAAAAATAGAAACAATTGAAGTTTTTAAAGATTATCCTATTTATGGAAAAAGCTTTGAAGATAAAGTGTTCTATGGGGATATTGTTGCTATTTTAGATACTGGTGAAATTGTATCAATTGAAATGTATAAAAATGAGTTTAGTAAAGAAGAATACTTGAAAAGTGCATCTTATTTATCAAGATTATTCGGTAATCAATTAAAAAAAGGAGATACCTATATAAATGCTAAAAAAGTTTATAGTATTAATTTTATCTTTGGAAACTATTCAAAGGAAAATAAAGAGATTGTTAATGATTATGGTTTTATAAGAAAAGTGAGCAATCCCAATTTAAATAATGAATTCATTAATTTATATCTTGTAAGACTTGATTTAATAAGTAAAATGGTATACAATGTGAATGAAAATAAATTAGTAAAGTGGGGTAAATTTATGATAGCGGAAAATATGAATAATATGGAACAAATTGGAAAGGACGATAAAGCAATGGAACAATCAATAGAATATGTTCAAAACTTCTTAAAAGATAACGGAACAACCTTTCAAGATCGTCTTACTTATGAAAAAAATAAAGGTCGAGATGAAGGACGAGAAGAACAAGCTCTTGTAACAGCTAGAAATATGATAAATAAAGGATATTCAGTTGAAGAAATTATGAGTCTTGTTGATTTATCAAAAGAAGAAATTGAAGCATTAAAATAGTGTAAATAAATAAGGACTATTGTGAAATTAGTTATTTAATTTCTTGATAGTCCTCTTTTTCTTCATAATCATCTAGGAAAAAATATTTTTCTTCCTCTTTTTTATATCCAAGTATTTGCGTTAAATTAATATTTTCCATACTTTTAAAAATATTATAATCAATATAGGGATTTATCTTTCTTAAATCATTAATTAGTTTTTTTATTTCTTTTCTTTTACTTTTTTCTTCATCAAGACTATTTTCTAAAGTCATTTTACAAGCACAATTTAAGAAAGATAAATGATTGTATTTAGCCCAAGAAATAATATCTTGCTCTTTAATTAAATACATAGGCCTAATAAGTTCTAAACCTGGAAAATGTTCACTGTGAAGTTTTGGCATCATTGTTTTAATTTCAGCACTATAAAGCATAGATAAAAGATTTGTTTCAATAACATCATCAAAATGATGACCTAAAGCGATTTTATTACAACCTAATTCTTGGGCTTTATTATATAAGTGACCTCTACGCATTCTAGCACACATATAACATGGACTTTTATGGTCAATTACTTCTACAGATGCAAAAATATCACTAGTAAATATTTCAATGGGAATATTTAAAATTCGGGCATTTTCTTTAATCTGTTCAAGATGTTTAGCGGTATATCCAGGGTTCATTACAACATAATAAGCATCAAAATGAACTTTACCATGTTTTTTAATCTCTTGAAAACATTTAGCCATTAAAAAAGAATCTTTACCACCACTAATACAAACCATAATTTTATCATTGTCTTGAATAAGTTTATAATCTCTTATAGCTTTCGTAAATTTACACCATATATTTTTGCGATATTTTTTAATAATGCTTCTTTCTATCTCTTGATATTTTTCCATAGAACTTTTCCTTTCTGTCTTTAGGTATTATATCTTAAAAGTTTTATTTATTCAAGAAGTAGTAGTTGTACAGTTTTTTTATTTATTATATAATAAGTAAAAGGAGAATGATTTATGAGGTTAGAAGTATTAGAAAAAATAAGAGAAATTGAAGAACTATTGGAAAATATGGAATTAGAAAATGTTAGTGAACTAGAAGAATTATTAGAAGAATTTAGTGAAAAATTAAGGGAAGAATATTATTTGGAATTCTTAAAACGTTTTCAAGCTCTAGCAAGTGGTGAAGAAGAGATTGTGGATGCTATTGAAATATTAGAAGGAATGCTTGAAGATTATCAAGAAATATTAGATACAGATTTAATAGAAGCATTAGAAGAACTTATAGATGATTTATCTTATTTAGATGAAGGAGATATTCATGCTAAAAAGGAAATACTAAATTCTTATTTAGAGACGCTTTCTTAATAGAAAGCTTATTTTTTAGATTAATACATGAAAAAAGCTCTTTATTTAAGAGCTTTCAGATGCAAGTTGGTGCACGTGAAGGGACTCGAACCCCCATGGAATTAACCGCTAGATCCTAAGTCTAGTGCGTCTACCAATTCCGCCACACGTGCATATAAATGGTGGACCTCGTAGGACTCGAACCTACGACCGCCCGGTTATGAGCCGGATGCTCTAACCAACTGAGCTAGAGGTCCAAATTCATACGCATTAACAATATATCATTCTTATAAATTAAAGTCAAGTTTTTTTCGAGAGATATTTTAAAAATATGTTTAATTTTAATAATTTGCTGTAAAATTTTATGCAATTTATTTTGAATATCGTTTTACAAGTTTCTAATTCCGTGTTATACTTTATGATGTTAGGAGTGAAGATAAGTGGAAAATAAATATTACTTGGCAGTGGAAGTAAAACCCAAAAATTATTTTCCGATTGATTTATTTAATTTAAAAATAGCTAATTCTTTTACCTCAACTAATTTAGATGAAATAGATGCTTTTACCCAAAAGTTTACTAAAAAAGAAATTATGAATGCGATAAAAGAAGCTAATTTATTAGAAGTAGAAGATACTATGCCATTAGTAGTTATTTATTATGAGAAAAAAAATACGAGGAAGATAGATGCTTTAACCAAAGATAATTATTATGATATGTGGCAATTATTAAATACAAATTATTCCAATAAAGTATTTGTTAATAAAATTGTTAATTTTTTAAATAATAAAATTGATATTCAATTACTTAATAAAATAAAGAATAGTGAAAGTAAGAATGAATTCTTAAGTAGTATAGGTTCATTACCTTATCTTATTCAAAGAAAGTTGTATTTATATTTATATGAATAGTTATATTAATTCTTTTAGGGAATATTTAACTTTAGAGCTTGGATATTCTACTAGAACTAGTAAAACTTATGGGGAAGCTTTAAAAGAGTATGATAACTTTTTAAAAGAACATCATTATTCTTTTTTAAGTGTCTCTAAAGATATAGCTAATAGTTATAAAGCTTATTTAGTAAAAAAGAATTATGAGAGTAAAACTGCTTCTTTATATTTAAGTGCGGTTCGTTCATTTTATAATTATTTAGTAGAAATCAAAAAAGTTTCAGCTAATCCTTTTTTACTGATTAAAAATCCCAAAGTTATCAAGAAATTACCAATCTTTTTAAATCATAGTGAAAGTGAAATTTTGTTTAGCCAAGATGAAGTAGATGATGATTTAAAGGTTCGTAATGAATTTATAATTGAGTTTTTATATGCAACAGGTCTTCGTGTAAGTGAACTTTGTCGTATTAAAATGCAGGATATTGATTTTAATGGGAAAAAGATTAAAGTAATGGGTAAAGGAAGTAAAGAACGTATTGTTTTTTTTAAAGCTTGTAGGGAAGAATTATTTAATCGGTATATTAAAGATACTCGTCCTAGATTATTAAATGGTCTTGCTAGTGATTATTTATTGGTAAGTAAAACAGGTAAACTTACGACGAGAAGTGTCGAAGAAATCGTTAAGAAATATGCTTTAAATAAAAATATTAAAAGTAAAATAACTCCCCATACTTTACGCCATACATTTGCTACTGATTTACTTAATGAAGGAGCTGATATTAGGAGTGTTGGAGAAATGCTTGGACATGAATCACTTAGTACAACTCAAATATATACACATGTTACAATTGATAAGTTAAAAGAAGTATATGATAAGACTCACCCTAGGAGTCATAATTAACAGGAGGTAGTGATGAAAATAAGAAAAGGGATAGGAATAATAATTACTCTAATTATATTAATTGGTTTAATCATTTTTATTAGTACAAAAGAGTTTAGTGATTCTCACCTTCGGGCTGAAGGTAAAAGAATACGGGTTAATGAAGGAGCATTAGTTGTTGATGGCTGTGATGAGGCAAGTGCTATTTATTGTAAAAAAACATTAAATGTTGTAGGAGAAGAGGCAGTATTAGAATTTTCTTTTTACAATTTTAAAGATAATGGTTATCCAGAAAGTGTGAAAGCAAGTATTAATGGCCATGAATTTTATCAAGAAGATGGCTTAAATATTGAAGAAAATGGTAGTTTAGATTATAAGATATTTTTGAATTTTCATGTTTTAAATGATTTAGTAGTTTTTACTTTTACAGATGGAACTATAGGTAGAACAACTACACTTTATGCAGTAGATATAGATGGTAATATTATTTTAAAAGAAAAAGAAATAGATGAAGATGACATGTTAATTAAAGATTATACGGACTTTATTACTTATGAAGATAATACCATTACGATATATGCAACCAGAGTAGTAGAAGATGTTAATTATCATAGTGAAAGTATTTGCAATGCTCTATCTAATGATATTGTTGAAGCTTACTATACCTATACATATCAAGATGGAAAGTTTGTAAAAAAACAAACTCGTAAAATTGATGCTTTAAAGTTTATTGATAATAAAGGTATTACTTGTATAAACAAAGATTAAGTAAACTTTACAATAATAGAAGAATACACGGCAATAATTTAAAGATTATTGCACTTTTTTCTTAAATAATTTATAATTATTTTGGTGGTTGTAGTGAAATTTACTTTTAAATTAGAAAAAACAGAAAAGAATACAAAGGCTCGTTTAGGTTCTTTTATATATAATGGTGTTAAATATGAAACACCTATGTTTATGCCGGTTGGAACTCAAGCAACAGTTAAGACATTATCACCGGAAGAATTAAAAGGTGTTCATGCCGGTATTATTTTAGCTAATACTTATCATTTATGGTTAAGACCTGGTGAAGATGTTATAGCCCATGCTGGGGGCTTGCATAAGTTTATGAATTGGGATCAGCCAATTCTAACTGATAGTGGTGGTTTTCAAGTTTTTTCTTTAGCCAAACCTAAAGATATTACAGAAGAAGGAGTTCACTTTAAAAATCAATTAAATGGGGATAAATTACTTCTTACTCCGGAAAAATCCATTGAAATTCAAAATAAATTAGATAGTGATATTGCGATGAGTTTTGATGAATGTATTGGTTATCCAGCTACTTATGAATATTGCAGACAAAGTACTAAAAGAACTTTACGATGGGCTAAAAGAGGAAAAGAGGTTCACAATAATCCTAATCAAATGTTATTTGGTATTGTTCAAGGTGGTAATTATGAAGATTTAAGACGTTTTTGTGCTGAAGAATTATCTAAAATGGATTTTGATGGATATTCTGTTG
>CALVQM010000053.1 GCA_944358125.1 uncultured Bacilli bacterium | reverse complement strand
TTGAAAATGGATATACAGGATTAAGTGTTGAGCATATTAATAAGATATGCAATCAATATAATGTTTCTTTTGATTATATGTTTGGTTTTTGTGATAAAATTAATCAGAATATTATTAAAGTAGAAAAGATTGATTTAAAGATATTAGGAAGTCATTTAAAAGAAATAAGAAAAGAACTTAATATTACTCAAGATAAAATGGCTCAAAAATTAAATATTAGCAGGCCTTTAGTTACCCACTATGAAAAAGGAGTTAGAACAATTAGAACAGCTGATTTAAAAGGAATATGTGAATTATCGGGTGTTAGTGCTTATTGGTGTGTAGGTAAACTTAATTATAAACTTAAAATTAAGACAAATAAAAAGATCAAACCAAAAGAAATTAAGAACTTAATGGGGGTTTGATCTTTTTTGGCAAATCCGGAGTTAATTCCGGATTAGTCATCAGAATTTGGCTGATCCGGAATGTGTTAAAAAAATACCGGAATTTTTTTGAATTTTCTTCCAGTATTTTGGTAATACCAGAAAAAAGTTCCGGTATTTTATTTAAACATATCTTTAGCTGTTCGAAGCATTTGGCAGGTATAACCATATTCGTTGTCATACCAAGCTGTTACTTTGACTAAAGTTTCATTTACATTTGTAAGTAAGCCATCTACTAGCGCACCTGTAGACTTACCAATAACATCACTTGAGACGATTGGGTCATAAGTTATTTTTAGGGTATCTGATGAGTTATTTTCAAATAAATGGTTTATCTCATTAATAGATGTTGCTCTGGCTGGAACAAATGTTAGTTCAAGTAGAGAACCATCGGTTACGGGAACACGGTAAGCTAGACCGTCAAGAAGACCATCAAGCTCGGGTATAACTTTACCTAAAGCAGAAGCTGCACCGGTTGATGTTGGAACAATATTAGCAGCACAAGCTCTACCTCTTCTTGATGCTATACCCTTTTTATGAGCTATGTCTAGAGTTGCTTGATCGTTTGTATACGCATGAATAGTACTCATAAACCCTTTAATAATACCTATGTGATCATTTAGAACTTTAGCAATGGGAGCTAGACAATTTGTCGTACAAGAAGCAGCCGATACTACGATATCATCATGAGTTAATATACTTTCATTTACACCATAAACAATAGTTTTTACATTAGCTGATTTAGATGGAGCGGAAATAAGTACTTTTTTAGCTCCAGCTTCAATATGTTTATAGGCATCTTCATATTTCGTAAATAATCCAGTACATTCTAACACTAAATCAATATCTAGGTCTTTCCATGGTAATTTAGAGGGATCTTTTTCATTATATACTTTAATCTTTTTTATTTTGTTAACAACAATACAATCATCTTCTGCTTTAATTAAATCTTCATGAAAAGATCTATGGGTTGTATCATATTTGGCTAAATAAGCTAAATCATGAGCACTACCTAAATCGTTTATGGCAACAATATCAAAATCAGTAGTTGTAAGTATTCTTCTAAAAGCTAAACGACCTATACGACCAAAACCATTAATTGCTACTTTAATCATTATTAGCACCTCCAATAAATTCTCTTAATATACTATTTTTACTTACATATTCACTAGTAATGGTATAAAAACTTCTTAAAAATTTTAATAATCTTCTAGCTTCTTCATAATATTTAGAGTCCGTATCGATAGATAAAAGAAGCGGTTCTGCATATACTTTTAATACTCCTATTTCATAAGGAAGAGCGGTATTAATTATCATGTTAGCTTGATGAGTATAAGGAAATATATATTTTTCCTCACCATTTCTTACACTTTGCCATTTTTCAATTACTTCACTTACGGAGTATCCCCTTGTTCTATTGTCTCTTATAATTCTTCTAATAAGTCTTAAATCTAGAGTTGATATGTAATTATGACGATCAATATTTAGAGGAATAAAAGGACTTAAATATATTTTGAATTTATATTTATCAGGTATGCTTGGAGTTAAATCATCATTTAGGGAATGAAGTCCTTCTATTAATATTATGCTGTTTTCATTTAGTTTTATTAAATTATTGTGATATTCCCTTTTACCTGTTACAAAGTTATAAGTTGGAACATTTATTTCTTTACCTTTTAAAAGCCGCATTAAATCTTTGTTAAATTCTTTAGTATCTATGGCATTTAAACATTCAAAATCATATTTGCCATATTCGTCTTTAGGGGTATCAATACGATCGACAAAATAATCGTCTGTTGATAAACAGATTGGATCATAACCTTTACTTCTTAAGTAAGCTCCTAGAATACGAGTTGTTGTTGTTTTACCACTGCTAGATGGACCAGCGATCATTATGAATTTTTTATCGTTATTACGAATGATTTTATCACTTACTTTTTTTATACTGTCAGTAAAATGAAGTTCACAGGATTCAATAAAATCTTTGATTTTTCTTTCACTTACTAAATTATTTAAATCAGCAGTATAGGGAGTATTTAGCTTTTTAAGCCATGATTTGCCTTCATAATAAGCATTTATGATATTTTCATGATGAACATATTCTGGTAATATGCCTTCAGTTAAATTACTTGGATATAATATTACTAGACGATTATTCCCTAAATATTTTAATTCAAATTTTTTAATACACCCTGTTGCATATGGCATAGCAACATAGTAATAATTTAAATAGTCTTTAAGTTTATAAATAGTAAGGATATCATCACAAGTTTTGGCATTAATAGCTTTTTCATAGTAAGCTGTGGCTTCATAAAAATCAATCGCTTCTTTTTTTAAGATATTATATCTTTTGAATTCTATATTTTCATCAATAATACTAGCCATTTCTCTTTTTAGCTCGCCAATATCTTCTTTGGTTAGAATACGCTCATATTTGATTTCACTTAACATGCCGCCAGGTACACTATGAAGATATTCTATTTCACTACCTTTAAAAACGGTTTTTAAAGCCACTTCTAAAATGAATTTTACCGCAGCTTTATACATTTTAGCTCCTTCAATAGATGAGGCATCAATAAATTCAATTACTTCATCAGTACTTGCTTTAGCACTTAAGGGAAATAATTCATTGTTTTTTTTCACAGCTAGGGCTATATCTTTCCATTTGGTTTGCCGGCTTATATCTAGATAGCTAGTGTTTTTATCTACTTCTATTGTTTGATTGCCAAAGGTTATTTTTACTTTCTCCATGAGACTCGCCTCTATTCTATAATATATTATCATATTTTTGGGTTTTTGTCACATTTTTTGCATAAATTTCTTATTTTCCTACTATATATATTATAGGTGATTATTTTATGAACATTGTACCAACGGTTATAGAACGTAGTAGTAATAAAGAATATGCTTATGACCTTTATTCAAGACTTCTTAAGGATCGCATTATTTTTCTTAGTGGGGAAATTAATGATAGTTTGGCTAATATTGTTGTTAGTGAACTTTTATATTTGGATTCTTTGAATCATGAAGATATTTGTCTTTATATTAATAGTCCTGGAGGAAGTGTAACAAGTGGATTTGCCATATATGATACGATGAATTTTATTAAAAGTGATGTAAGAACAATCGTAGTCGGTATGGCTGCATCTATGGGAGCATTTTTGCTTTCTAGTGGGGCTAAAGGTAAGAGATGTGCGCTTAAAAATGCTGAAGTGATGATCCATCAAGTGTTAGGGGGTGCCCAGGGACAAGCAACAGATATTAAAATTCAAGCCGAACATATTCTTAAAATAAAAAAGAAGCTAAATAATATTTTAGCATCTAATACTGGGCAACCAATTAATAAAGTTATTCGGGATTGTGAGAGAGATAATTATATGAGTAGTGAGGAAGCTTTGAAATATGGGCTTGTTGATGAAATTATTTAAGAGTTCTTTTCAGGTTATTAAAAGTAATTTTTATATTTTCTTCATCTTTTATTTGATAGTCAATATTGTTTATGTACATAATATAGGCAAAAACATCTTCTACTCTAATATCATCTTTATTTAATAGAATAGTTAAAGCATTATATAACAAATTGATTAACATAGCATTTATTTTGTGAATAATTTTTTCTTGAGCATTAAAAAATAGGTTATACATTTGCATTTGTTCAAGGTTTGATTTTCCTTCAAAAATTATGGTTTGACTATGAAGTTGTTTTAAATCTTCATTAAATTTTGCACTATAGTCTATTCCGGTGAAATCTTTTAAAATATTTAAATAATAGGATAATCGGTTTCTTACCTTTTCGTATGATATATTACCATTCATTAAGTATAAATCCCGAAAATAACTTTCAAAGAGATACTTATCTACTTGTAAATATTGGATTTGATCAGGTTCTACTTTATCATAAATAAATATTTCATCATCATATTTGCCACTTTGAAATGGTAAGCCTAAATCTTGGGCTTTGCTTTGAGAAGGAATGCCTAAATGATAATTGGAAGAATTGAAGCAAAAGATGAATTTGTTTTGAGCAAATGTTTCATAGGCACTACCCTTTTTATAAAGGGCTGATATCCAGCAGTTGTTATTATTACCAGCATATTCTTTTATGTGAAATAAGCCATTTTTATCATAATGATTACTTATAATACCATGATTTAAGATAGATGGTATAGCAAAAATATTATAACCAATACTATGATAAAAAGTTCTTTCTTCGTTATTTGCTAGTTCTTTTAGAATTTGCTCTTTATTTTCGTTATCAATATGATCTTTATATTGGTCGTTAATATACTTGGATAAGTCGATTAATTTTTTGGAATAAGGAATTCTTAAGAATTTTTCGTCTAAAATACAAGACATAGTTTTTTCAAAGCGCATACGATCAAGAGCATCAGCATCTTTTAAAATATTATATAACTTATTGAACCGATCATAGTATTGTTCTTCTAATTCGTAATTATCAAAAACAATTCTTTTTTTGCGATCATCTAGACTGTGTCCTTCAATTATAGCTTTTAATAACTTTTGGTTTATAGGATTTTGATAGATCTCTTTGGTTTCTAAAAATTGGAGCTTACGGGTACTTATAAAGCCATGCATTGTATCTTCATTATCATATTGTCTTCCTATATCATGATATTTGGCGGCATCTAATAATATTTCTTTATCTAGTTCGGTTAATTCTTCTTTTAAAGCAATTAAATACGCAAAAAATGTTACTTTTTCTGAATGATATAAGCCATGGAATTTACTAGAATATAATTGTTTAGTATCAATATCATTGATAATTTTTTCTATTTCTTTAATGTTATAATTAAATTTTTCCACTTCATTTAAATCTTCTAATATTTTAATTAATATACTCATACTCGTCCTCTTGTATTTTCTAGACTATCCATTTGTTCTTTTATAGGAATATTGTAAATTTCTTTGAATTCTTCTAATGTATAGCCAAACATATTTTCTGTGCTTTTTCTTTGTCTTTCTGGATCAGCATAATACCATGTATCATTATATTTAAATTTTATCGCAGCATGATTAAACTCAACGCTATCATAAGAACAATTAACCATGCTTGTTTCAACATCTATAATACTTAAAATAAAACGCATCATGTTAACATAGCCTTCACAAACAGCTTTCTTATTTACTATTGCTGCATAGCTGGTATTCATTAATTTTAATCGTTTTAAAAAATATTCTTTGTTATCAGATGGGATTTGTAGTAAATTTAAATAAGCTTCATTCCGATATTCTAGACCTTCATCATCATATTCGACATTAAAAGCGGTGTGATTATGGATCTTTTTTATTGATTCCCAGCTACCTCGATAAACATTAAGTTGTCTTAATATTTTTAAAGCTCGAAAAAACATATTTTTGGTTTGTTCATAACTTAAAATGTATTTATCATCTGCAAATGTGATCTTTTCTCCAAAAGTAATGTTAGTTAAAGCTTCTTTTAAACGATTTTCTAAAAAAAGGCGATTATGTCTACTTCCAAATAATTGGGGAAATAATTTTACGTCTAAAATATTTTCTGGTGTATTAGTAGTATTTAAAATGTATTTTTTTATATTTCCAATATTGGTTAAGCCATTGTTTATTAAAACGATACTTTTTAATTTTGTTTTTTCATCTAACCCTGTAATTGTTTTTAAATTAGGATTATTAAATAAAATAATGGTATTTAAGTTGCTTAAATTACTGATATCTAGAGAAGTAATAAAATTATCATTGTATATTTTAAGTTCTTCTAGGTTTGTTAAAGATGATAATATGCTAAAATCAGTAATTGTATTTACTTTTAAAGTATCAAATTCTATTAGATTGGAAGTTGGGTAACTATAAATAGTTAAACTTCTTAACTCAGGCAGCCTTTCTATTTCTTCTAAACTAGATAGCCCACTTAAAGTTAGGCTTGTTATACTATTTAATTCGTTTTTACTAAATTCTCCATTGAAGCCAAATCTATTTTGACGAATGCCCTTTTTTAATAATTCTTCTAATATTATTAAACTTAATTCATAATTTTTAAAACTAATCATATATCATCACCAATCGGGTCATATTCTAACATACTATGGGCTTTATGTCAAAAAATGCCTATTTTTCGTGATGTTTTTTTATTAAATTTTTTACTTTGATAAAATGATGATTGACACCGCTTTTTCCTATTTTATAATCTGTTTCCATACTGATGATGTCGGCTAACTCTTTGAGGGAACTTTCCGGATATTTCTCACGATATTCTAAAACTAATTTAGTCGTATCATCTAGGAGCGAAAATAAGTCATGCTCTTTTAAGTATTTAATTTCTTCTAATTGCTTTAATCCAGTGGAAATTGCTTTTTCTTGATTGGCTATTTCACAATTATTTAAGCGATTGACCATGTTTTTATGATCACGATAAATTCTAATATCTTCAAAATAAAAATAAGAATTAATGGCTTGAAACATTTTGATGATATCACCTATTACTTCGGCATTTTTGATATAGACCATATATTTGGAATTTCTTTTTAAATGCTTGGCCACAATGTCTAAATCTTTAAATAATTTGGTTATAAATATTGCTTCTCTATTCATGTCTGTTACAATTTCTAAATGATAACCACTGGCTGCTGGATCGCTGATGGTTCCTACAGCTAGAAAAATGCCTCTTAAATAAGCTATTTTTTCTTCTTTTGTAGTTAAAAAAAACTCATTAGGCAATATTTTCTTTTTTCCTTCCATAATATTAAGATAGCTTAAAATATAATTTACTTTTTCTTTTATTTCTAATATGTAAATTTGTTTAATTCGAAATCTTCTTTGATTTCTTATTGTTATTTTGGGAATAACATCAAAAATTTCTTTTACATGGGTATAAATTCTTCTGGCAACACTGGCATTTTCTAATGTAATAGTTAGATTATCTTTTATAACTGCACTAAAACGGAGAAATCCTGATAGTTCGCATATTTTTTCATTTTTATTTATCTTGGTTTTAGATATTTCTTCTTTAATTTTTGTTGTATAGGTCATAAGTCGTTCTCCATTAGTATAGAAAAGACTAAATAAGCTGTTTTTAAGGTATCATGTCTTAAAACACCATCTTCAATTGTATATATTTTATCTTTAATTATGCGAATATTCATGTTGCTTAAAACTTCTTCATCTAATAATACGGGATCTTTTTGCTCTTCTGTGGCATATTTTTCAACTAAATCATGGGGAATTTCGACATTATTCGCTAGTACCATATTTATAGTACCTTGGCCTAAATAATCTTCTAGTACTTTTATATGGTCGCTTACTTTAAAATCATCTGTCTCGCCTGGCTGCGTTACTAAATTACATATATATAATTTTGACGCTTTACTTTTTTGAATTGCTTCGGTTACTTCTTTTAAAATGATATTAGGGATAATACTAGTTAAAAGACTTCCCGAAGAGAAAATTATTAAATCAGCTTCTTTAATAGCTTTTAATACTTCAGGATTTGCTTTAACATCTTTGTCATACATCACTCTTTTTATTTTCTTTTTGCATTTGGTAATATTTGTTTCCCCATATATTTTTTTATCATCACTAGTAAGTCCAACTAACTCCGCATTATCCTCGGTGATTGGTAAAACTTTTCCTTCAATATCTAGTAATTTAGCTAATATAGGAATGGCACTTGCAAAATCACCTTTCTGCTCTAGAAGAGCTGTTAAAAGTAAATTTTTAATTGAATGGTTACCTAAACTTTTAGACTGCTTAAAGCGATAATTCATTAAATTGACAATATCTTGATCAGTATTACTCATAGCCATTAATACTTTTGATATATCGCCTACTGCAGGAATATTAAAATCTTTTCTTAATCTTAAAGTAGATCCCCCATTATCTGATACTGATACGACTGCTGTAATATCAATAGGAAATAACTTTAAACCTTTTAACATTTGAGATAGTCCACTACCTCCACCAAATATTATTATCTTTTTCATAAACATCACTATTATTACTTTACCACAAATAACTAAAAAAAAGAATCATTTATTGAATTTTATTGTCAAAACTTGATATATTTTGTATTTGTTTCTTTTGGTTGTTGCGGTTTTTTGTTATAAAATATAGATCTCGATTGATACAATACCATTTTACTTGAATGTATTCTTCCGCATAAATGGCATTAGATTCTTTTTTTAAATTGCGATTCCGACATTGGATAAATAAAGGCCCTACTTTAACATTTACTGTATTTCCATCAGGGTATTTAATTAAATAGTTTATGATTTCGCTTTTAGTGGCCCATAAAAAATCATCAGGAGTGCCGTGAATGATCGCATCAGCATCATATATTTGTGTTTCTTTTCCTCTAAAAAGAAAGCGAATTATCAAACATATTTTAATATATAAATCTGCTAAAGAATTTTTTAATTCTATAATGTCTTTATATCTTTTTTGTTTATAGATCTTTGCACTAACTTGAGTGCCATCTATTATACCAAAAATATAAGAACGTAACCTTTCCACATTTTTACTACTTAATCCAGCATTTAATAGGAAATTTGATAAACTGTTAATGTGCTCTTGATGAACTGAATTGCTTTCGCCCATTTTAATACTTATGCCTTTAATATCATCATGGACTCTTATTTTTATATCTGCTTTTTCCTTATATTTACTTTTCCAGCATTCAATAATATCATCTTCTTTTAAATCATCAAATAATAAGTATAACATTTCTTTAAAATTTTGATTTAATTCTTCTACTTTTTTACCATCTAATTTTTTTACAAAATTGATTTCATTAGCTATTCCAGCGCTATTCTTTGCATTAAAATTCATGTTTATAACCTCCTAAATGTTTATTTTATCATAAAAGAGGTTTTTCTTTTGTCGAACCGTGTCAGTTGCTTAAAAAATTATATAATTTGTTTTTTTTTATAATTTTTTTATAATTTTTACATTTTTATATAAAAAGTACTTGATTTTATGTTTAGTATCTTTTCTTTGACAGCAAAATTGAGCAAAGCCAGGTACATACTGAGTTTGCTCAATTTTTAATTGTTGTGTAATAAAG
>CALVQM010000052.1 GCA_944358125.1 uncultured Bacilli bacterium | reverse complement strand
AAAACACAAAAAAGTCTAGCTTTTAAGCCAAACTTTTTAAAATCGACTGATAATATTATTCGACTGATAATACAAATGGATCTGTAGTTGTTCCAGAGCCTGTTAAGATTGTATCAGGATGTATATTTATGACAGGTCTTACACCATTTTCACTATTTACACGACTCCAACTAAGATAGCCTGTTGTACGTACATTAAACACAAAAGCAGCATTATTACTATAAGCAGATGGAGACATGGTCCAATAGTTCTGTTCAGTATACAGATAACTTCCTTTATTCGAACTGTTATATGTTATTTTTGTTAATGCTACTTCATCTGCACTGATTAATCCGATTGGATATTGTAATGATTTATTTCCTATGCTACTATCAGTTGTTGTATAAAGATCTTTATTATCACACTGTAAACTTGGATTACCGTTATTTGTCAATCTCATATACGATCCATAATACGTATCCGTATTTCCAGTTCCTCCTAAACCATTACCAACACTACTATTAGTACTTGGTATTCTATCTCCACAAAAACCGACATTTCCATCTAAATAATTAGCATATTCTATTAGATTTGCTCTATACCAACCATTTAATGTTGTTGTATCGTCGCTATTATTTGTTCCCAAAATTGCACTATTATTTATATTTGCATGGGTTGTTGCGTAATCAGAGCTATTACTTCCATATTTAAATCCTACATACATGTTATTGTTATATGAACTATTAAATATTTGATTTCCAACTTGAGTACTTATACCAGTTATATTTTCACTATCTGGTATATCACTATCTGCTACTCCTTGATAAATTATACGAACACTTCTATCACCATTAACTCTAATAATCCTCCAATAGAACCCGGCAAACTTGAACCAATTATTCGGATTTCCAATATAATAATAACTTAATTCTCCTGTCCAGTCAGTTGTTGATTCTGTTGGTGCATTTTCACTTGCTAATACGTAATCTCCAGATTTAAGTCCCACTGTTACTTCTCTACTATCACTAGCAACATTCCCTACTGCATCTTCTACTCTTACCGTGATAGTGTGTATATCGTCTTTAACAAGGCCCTCAAATGTATAACTATTTTCTTCCAATCGTATTTCTTCTCCATTATCAATTTTAAAATAATAATAATATATTCCTACATTATCACTAGCGTTTGCTACCACAGTAATACTATTATCAGTACTTGACGTTGATATAGATAATGTCGGTTCCTCACTATCTGGTATCAAATCAAAATAAACACTACATTTTGTTCCTGAATAATTCATATTTTGAAATGTTAAATTACCATTTTCAAACAATATATTTCCATTTTCTACCTCTTCATCATCTACCACGCATGTAGATTGTTCTGTATTTAAAGTATACCCTACATGGGGTGCCTTTTTAGTACTTACTGTTTCATCGCCTTTGTTCAAATACATAGCAACTATATTAAAATCAGATGGTGAAAAATTAATAGTTCCTTGTATTAAAGGAATACTTTCTGTAGTTCTATATTTTGCTTGCGTAAATGAAAGTATTATGGCACTTAATATAAATACTACTATTACTGCTACTATAATATTTCTTTTAATATGACTCATATTTCATTTTACCTCTCCTCCATGAAGTTCTACTTCATTTTTATTTGTGATTTTATAAGCTATGATATGGTGAGTTACCTAGCTTATATAGTAATTATAATTCTGGGCATACTAAAAGTCAAGAAAAATTACGCTATTTATAGACTAAAATGTTTTGCTTAAGTAAAAATGAGAAAATGTTATTGGTGATTAAGATGTATTATAAAGAACGATTAAAAGATTTAAGGGAGCAATTAGAAATCAAGCAATCAGATATAGCTAAATTTTTAAATATTAGTAATAAAACATATAGTGCATATGAAATTGAATATGAAATAATTCCGGTTAAGCATTTAGTTTTATTAGTAGATTATTTAAATACTTCTGTTGATTATTTATTTGGTTTTTCACAAAGTAAAAATTATGACATTTATATTAAAGGAATAGATAAAAAGTTAGCTGGGAAAAGATTAAAGTCTTTTCGTAAAGAAAATAAAATTACACAAACTAAACTTGCAAACGAATTAAATACTACTTTTTCAGTTATTTCTGGTTATGAAATTGGTAGAAGATTAATTGGCACTCCTTTTTTATATGATATTTGTAAGAAATATCATATTAGTGCTGATTATCTTTTAGGGAAAATTGATAGTCCTAAATACTTGAAATAGTATTATTATTATTGATATAATTAGAGTGGTTAATCTAATATATTGGGAACTGTCTTGATGTCTCCGTATAACTTTAACGGCAGCAATGCTAATGTGTTCCGTGTGAATTCGTCTGGCAACCTCAACAACAACAACGTGAATAACACGAATGGTGACCTGTCAAGCGCCCAACAGGCAATATCCTTTTACACTTAATAATTGGTTACGACTAATTAGAAAAGCATTAGGATACAAGATTAATCATTGGATAATTCCTAAATAAATAATATTGATGTTTTAGATCTTGTATTTAAAACTAGGACAATATGGGGACAGGTTTTTCCTGTCTTTTTAGTTTACGACAAATATAGGCAAAACCTTACAAAATTATCCCCTAGTCATAAACGTAAGACTATTTTATACTAATTTTAGGGGGAATTTATATATGAATGAACAAAAATATTACAAACAAATTAAAGAATTAATTGAAACTTATGAAGTAAATAGTAAAGTAAGATACATGCAAGATAATCACGAAAAATTACTTACTAATTGGAAAATCGGAAAAATTTTAGTAGAAGCCCAAGGTGGTTTAAATCGTGCTAAATATGGTGATGGATTAATCAAGAAATGGGCTATTGAGTTAGAAAAAATATTTGGAAATAATTATTCAAAGCGAAATTTAATGTTTTATAGAGCATTTTATTCTTCATTTCCAAATGTGAACACGCTGTGTTCACATTTAAGTTGGTCTCATTATCGCTATTTATTGCCTATAAAAAACGAAAGTGAAAGAAACTATTACATCAATCAAGTTGTACTAAATAATTTATCAGTTAGAGAATTAAGAGAGTTGATTAAAAGCAAAGCTTATAATAGATTGTCTTTTAAAGATAAAGAAAATATAACTTTAATTGAAAATAATAATAAAAATAATTTAACTATTGAAGATATGATTAAAGATCCTATACTTATTAAAGTAGATAATGATGTAAATAAGCTAGATGAAAAAGCTTTACATAAATATATTATTAGTATGTTAGAAAATAGATTTCTAGAATTGGGTACTGGCTTTACTCTTGCTGGTCATGAATATAAAATTATGATTAATAATCATACTTATAGAATAGATTTATTATTTTTTAATGTAAATTTAAATTGTTATATTGTAGTTGAATTAAAGACTAAAGAATATAATCCTAAAGATATTGGACAATTACAGTTTTATGTTAGTTATGTAGATAAGAATATAAGGCTAGATAAACATAATTCTACTATTGGTTTATTAATAGTTAAAAAGAAAGATAAATATGTCATAGAATATGTAACTAATGAAGATATATATGTTACTACTTATAAATTAATCATATAACAATAAAGATGCAACTGAATAATAAGATATAAAATTAATCACTAGGTTACTTTATACTAATTTTAGGGGGAATTTATATATGAATGAACAAAAATATTACAAACAAATTAAAGAATTAATTGAAACTTATGAAGTAAATAGTAAAGTAAGATACATACAAGATAATCATGAAAAATTGCTTACTAACTGGAAAATCGGAAAAATTTTAGTAGAAGCCCAAGGTGGTTTAAATCGTGCTAAATATGGTGATGGATTAATTAAGAAATGGTCTAATATATTATCAAGTTTATATGGCAATCAATATGGGTATACCAATTTAAAAAATATGAAGCAATTTTATTTGATATTCCGAAAAGGTCGCACACTGTGCGACCAATTGAGTTGGTCACATTATCGCTATTTATTGCCTATAAAAAATGAAAGTGAAAGAAACTATTACATCAATCAAGTTGTACTAAATAATTTATCAGTTAGAGAATTAAGAGAGTTAATTAAAAGTAAAGCTTATAATAGATTGTCTTTTAAAGATAAAGAAAATATAACTTTAATTGAAAATAACAACAAGAATAATTTAACTATTGAAGATATGATTAAAGATCCTATACTTATTAAAGTAGATAGTAATGTAAATAAGTTAGATGAAAAAGCTTTACATAAATATATTATTAGTATGTTAGAAAATAGGTTTTTAGAATTAGGTACTGGTTTTGCTTTAATAGGTCATGAATATAAAATTATGATTAATAATCATACTTATAAAATAGATCTATTATTTTTTAATTACTTATTAAATGCTTTTATAGTAGTAGAATTAAAGACTAAAGAATATCACCCCAAAGATAAAGGGCAATTAGAATTTTATGTTAATTATGTAGATAAGAATATAAGGCTAGATAAACATAATTCTACTATTGGTTTATTAATAGTTAAAAAGAAAGATAAATATGTCATAGAATATGTAACTAATGAAGATATATATGTTACTACTTATAAACTTGTAGTATAATATTAATGGTTAATCTAGAAACTTGGAACACACTTGTTGTCTCCGTATAACTATCCTAATGCTAACGTGTTCATTGTGAATTCGAATGGCAACCTCAACTGGAACAACGTGAATAACACGAATGGTGACCTATCAAGCGCCCAACAGGCAATATCCTTTTACACTTAATAATTGGTTACGACTAATTAGAAAAGCATTAGGATACAAGATTAACCATTGGGAAACCTAAATAAATAGTATTGATGTTTTAAGTCTTGTATTTAAAACTAAAACAATATTAAAAGCTGCTAGAAGTAATTTCTAACAGCTTATTTTTTTAATTATCCATTATCTGTTCAATTAGAGAATAGTTTTTGGTTCGTAGAGCTTCTTTTATTTGAGTATTTTTCTTTAAGATATGAAGTTTATGTTCATAATCTTCTAATTTTTGCTCTGCTCTTTTTACGATCATACCTATATTACTTTTGGATACATTAAGATTATCTGCTATTTCTTGCATAGATAAATCTTCTACATAATGTTCTTTAAAAGCTTCTTGTTCTTTTGGGGTTAGTAATTCTTTATAAATATCAAATAAAGAATTAAAATATTCTCTACTCTCCATTATCAATCATATCCTTGAATAAACCATAAATATAGTTTTCAATATCAAATGGTTTTAAATCTTCCATGGCCTCACCTAAACCAATAAATTTAACAGGAATATTTACACTTTCTTTAATAGCAAGAACTATTCCACCTTTGGCTGTTCCATCAAGTTTGGTTAGAACTATTCCAGTAATGTTAGTAATTTCTTTAAAGCTTTCTGCTTGTAAAATACCATTTTGGCCAGTAGAAGCATCAATTACTAATAATGTTTCATGAGGTGCTAATTCAATATGAGTAGCAATTACTTTGTTTATTTTTTCGAGTTCCTTCATTAAATTTACTTTATTTTGAAGACGACCAGCTGTATCTACTAAAACAATATCTACATTTTCTTCTTTAGCTTTAACAAGACCATCATAAATAACACCTGCTGGATCAGTATTTTCTTTACCATAGAACAAAGAACCCGTTTTATCTGCCCATTCTTTTAATTGTGGTACGGCTCCTGCTCTAAATGTGTCACCTGCTATCATCATGATACTTTTGCCTTCATTCTTATATTTATAAGCAAGTTTGGCAATTGTAGTAGTTTTTCCGACACCATTTACCCCAACCATTAAAATAACAGTTGGACCACTTGGGTTCATGTTAATTTTATCACTTAAAGATTCACCACTAACATAAATAATAAATAATTCATCAACAATAACCTCTTGTAAATATTTGGTATCCGTAATATTTTCTTTTTTTACTCTGGCCTTTAATCTATCTAAAAAAGTCATTACAGTATTTACTCCGATATCAGCCATAATTAAAATACTTTCTAATTCATCAAAGTACTCATCACTAACTTTCGTGTATTTATGGCCTAATATATTTAGTTCATTTACAAATTCTTTTCGGGTTTTTTCTAAACCTTTCTCATATATTTTAACATCTTCTTTATTTTCTTCTTTTTTAGAAAATACTTTTTTAAATTTATCAAATAATCCCATGTTTGTTCCTCCTGTATATTTATTATATACTATATAAAACAAAAAGAAAAGATTAGAGTTTAGTCTCTATTTACTTCTTTTTCTTTCTTCAGCAATATTATTATCTATAGCGTAATTAGAAACAGCTTTAAAGTTATCATCATAGGGATAAACTTGTTGGCTAAATTTTAACCACATTCTAGACCAAGAAGGATTTTCACTTAAAAGGGCTTTTACTCTTTCATCTTCCAGCGTTTTATTACCCTCTTGTTTTGTTAAATCAACGCAAGTCTCTTCATCATATAGTTTACTTTGTAAATCACATTCTAACTTATCACATTGGTAAGCAAAAAAGGCTTCTTTCGTACGGTGAGAATCGAATTCTAAAAATAATTCTTCAATTATTCGGCCATCTAATAAGCTACCTAGTATTTTATGAACTGCAGCATGTTCAATTTTTTCTTTTTCTTCTTTAGAAATTTCAAATTGAGTTAAATCACCAATAATCGTTTCACCTAGTTCATGAATTGCTAACATAAATATTACTTTCATGATATCAACATCATATTCATATTCTGATTTCATGGCTATAGCAAGCATTTGAACTCCAAATATATGCTCGGCTACACTTTCTAATCTTTCTTTTCTTACATGCCAATCTTTCCAACCTGTTCTAATAACATTTTTTAATTTATTACATAAGACATAATATTTTATAACATTTTCTTCTTTTTTCATAAATCCTTTCCCTGATGCTCTACCCAATTTTTAGCATAAGAGCAACTACATATAACTTTTTTATTATTTTCATGCAGATACTTAAAAACTTCTTGCAGCATTTTACTTGCTAGGCCTTGACCTCTTAAAGACGGATCAACAAAAGTGTGCGTGATATTTACCGTGTGATCATCGATATCTATATAATCTACCTCACCCATTATTTTACCATCTATTATATAAGTCGTTTTATTTTTTCCTACTCGAAACATTTTACCTCCTTATAAAATCTAGAGCATTTATAAAATCTTCTTCTATATTTTTTGAAGTAATTTTTTTCTTTTGAATGATTGATGATGAGTATTCTAAAAATTCGCTTGGGGTAAAGTTATATGCTTTTGTAATAGGATTTTTTAGTTCATGAGCACTTATTAAGTTTAACATCGTTACAAAATCTTGATAATTTCTAATGCTATTTAACTTAATTGTTTGATATTTTTCTTCGGTTTTTAAGCTCTCTAATTTATAGAATATATCTATTGTTCCTTGAATATGTTCTTCAATAGAAGTTGGAGCATTACTTGGTGATATAAATATTTTAGCTTTGGCATTTAATCCAGGGTGAGTACGGAAGCAAATAAAATTTTCTTTTTCATAGGTACTTAATGCTGGAGGTTTAATTACACTGTATTTCATATTATAAGCATATAAAATATTATTTAATTCTTCTTCAGATATGTTTGCTAGAAATACTCCTGAATGAGGTATTAATAACTTTTGGTAATTCTTTTTAAATTCTTCTTCCGGTGCATTTATTAAGTTACTTAATTCTTGAGGATTATTAGATGCTAGACCAAAATATAGATTATATCCTAAAGTTGCTTTATAAATTAAGATATAAATATCTCTGTCATTTCGATTTTTTAAGTTCTGAAACTTTTCTAAACAAGTAAAAAAGGTTTTAACGTTTTTATCATTCATATAAACTACTCCTTAAATTGGTTTTATTCTATCATAAAACATGTCTATTTACAATAAACTATTTGCAATAAACTCTTCTTTACGTTATAATTATTATGGTGAAGTAAGATGGCAAAGAAGAAAAAGACAAAAAAAGATGAAACAGAAAAAGTAGGATTTAGTGTCGAGCTTACTGGTCTTATATTAATACTTATTGGTATTATTGGATTTGGATTTGGTCCAGTGGGATCTTTTATTAAAAAATTTGCAATGTTTTTAGTAGGAGGTTGGGCTTGGTTATTCTTATTAATATTTATATTAATACTAGGTATTTACATGCTTATTAAAAGAAGTTTACCAAAATTTTTAAGTCAGAGACTTATTGGGTTATATGTTCTTATTATTGTCGTGTTGGTAGCTAGTCATTTTGGTTTTATTCAGGAATGTGATGGTGCTGGTGATATATTTTCTTCTACTATTGATCAGTATATGGAACGTATTTCAACAATTGGGGCTAATACAGCTTTATTTACGAGTGGAGATACTTCAATAGAAATTGGTGGAGGAATACTAGGAGCTATATTCTCCATTGGACTATCTAGTTTATTTGGACTTACAGGAACAAAGATTGTTTGCGTTATATTAACGATATTTGGCTTTATTTTATTCTTTAATATTACATTTGCTGATATTGTTAGTAAAATCAAATCATTCTTTAGTAAACTTAAGAGTGCTACTCCTAAAGAAAAGCATGTAAAACAGGAAGAATATGCATACGAAGAGGACCAAGAGTTTGAAGAGAAAAAGAATGATAAGATTGTTATTACTAGTATGGAAGAGTTAAAAACTTTTAAAGAACCGCAAAAAGAAAACTTGGAGACAAATAAAGAAAGTATTTATGAAGCTAATAGTAATTATACGCTTCCACCATTATCTTTATTAGATGATGTTACTCCTCCTAAAAAAACGTCTGCTTCTAATAATTTTATCCGCAGTAACAAAGAAAACCTAGAGCGAGTATTAAAAGACTTTCAAATTAATGGACAAGTTGTAGAAATTCATATAGGTCCGGCTGTTACCCAATATGAAGTTAAAGTACCTAGTGGTACGAAAGTATCAAGAATAGTTGGTATAAATAAAGAAATAGCTTTAGCACTGGCAGCTAAAGATGTTAGAATACAAGCTCCTATTCCGGGTAAAAGTACGATTGGTATAGAACTGCCTAATCCAAGTATTAGTGCTGTTAAATTTAAAGAAGTGTTGGCACATGAGTCTAAAGCAATGAGTGATGCTAAAATTGTGGTTGCTTTAGGTAAAGATATTATGGGTAGACCTCAACTTGCCGATCTATCGAAAATGCCTCACCTTTTAATCGCTGGTTCTACTGGTTCTGGTAAATCAGTTTGTACTAACACAATGATATGTTCTATTTTGATGCGCTATAAACCGGATGAAGTAAAGCTTATGTTAGTCGATCCTAAAAAAGTAGAACTTTCTAATTATAATGGTGTTCCTCACCTACTTTGCCCGGTGGTAAGTGATCCTAAGAAAGCTAGTATTGCACTGCAAAAATTAGTTTCTGAAATGGATAAACGTTATGATATGTTTAGTGATGCTAATGTTAAGAATATTGCTGGTTATAATGAATGGATTACA